>NZ_BAAHSH010000043.1:0-1596 GCF_054660755.1 Faecalimonas hominis | reverse complement strand
AGGCTTACTCTGCCAAAGGCAGAAATCCAGCAGTTGATCCAAAGACCATGTTCAAGATTCTTACCTACGCTTATTCTCAAAACATCTATTCTTCGAGAAAAATTGAAACTGCCTGTAAACGGGACATCAACTTTATGTGGCTGCTAGCCGGACAGAAAGCCCCTGACCACAGTACGATTGCTCGTTTTCGTACCGGTTTTCTTGCAGATGCCTGCGAAAATCTTTTTTACCAAATGGTAAGACGCTTGGAAGAGGCAGGGGAACTGTCAAAGGAAACAGTATTTATTGACGGAACTAAATTAGAAGCCTGTGCAAATAAATATACCTTTGTCTGGAAAAAATCTGTGGGAAAATGGGAAGAAAAAATGTTCAGGAAGATACAGGAGGCAATACAGCATCTGAACAGAGAATATATGAAGGATTTTTCGGTTGCTTCGGAAACAAAGACACCGGATTTACAGAAAATCGTTTGTTTTTTAGAAGAACGCTGTCGAACAGACCACTCCGTTTTTGTTCATGGACGTGGAAAACGGAAAAGCAGAAACCAACGGTATTTTGAACTTTTTCACAGCTTTCTGGAACGGCAGACCGTTTATGACTGGCATACGGCAAACTTTCAGGGAAGAAACAATTATTGCAAAACAGATCCTGATGCAACCTTTATGCACATGAAAGACGACCATATGAGAAATGCACAGTTAAAGCCCGGGTATAATGTACAGATCGCAGTAGACAGTGAATATATCGTGGCAACGGATATTTTTCAGGATCGGAATGATGTCTGGACATTAGTTCCGTTCTTAAAGACAATGGAGAGGAACCTGGGGTTCCGTTATCCGAGCGTAACCGCCGATTCCGGATATGAAAGCGAAGAAGCGTATACTTATCTAAGAAGTGCAAAGCAGAAGCCATACATCAAACCACAGACTTATGAGAAATGGAAGAAGCGAAACTTTAAGCAGGATATCAGCAAACGGGAAAATATGGGATATGATGAAAAGACGGATACCTACACCTGCCATGCCGGGAAAACGCTATTTCCCATTTTTATGAAAAAACAGAAAAGCAAGAGCGGTTATGAATCGGAAGTAACCGTTTATGAATGCGAGGATTGTACCGGCTGCCCCTATAAAGAAAAATGTACCAAAGCAAAAGGGAATAAACGGTTATATGTTTCTAAAAGTTTTCTGGAGAAGCGTCAGGAATCCTATAAAAATATCCTAAGTGAAACAGGGATTAAATACCGCATGAACCGTTCCATTCAAGTAGAGGGGGCATTTTGGGTTTTGAAGAATGATTATGAATTTCAAAGATTTCTACTCCGTGGAAAAAGCAAGGTAAAACTAGAAATTCTTTTGCTTTGTATGGGTTATAATATCAATAAACTGCATGCTAAAATCCAAAAGGAGCGTACAGGAAGTTACCTTTTTCTAGTTAAAGAAACTGCCTAAAAAGCCATAAAACAGAGGCATTATTAAAGTACGCCAAAATCCGGAAGGAATCCTTTTATTTGGGGAATCTTTTCGGATTTTTTGATATGTATAGAGCGAGGGTGCCGCTCAATCATCTAATTTGATGATTTTGCGACACCCCCTT
>NZ_BAAHSH010000042.1:0-7912 GCF_054660755.1 Faecalimonas hominis | reverse complement strand
TGGTTTCTAATCAATTTATCTATCTCTTCATTTTCTCTCTAAACTGGGATTTATAGTGTATCAACATATTGCTTTGCCTGTACTAAATCCATAGAAGTCACTTCTCTTACTTTTTTTACAGCTTCCACTTCTTTAACACTTTTTTTCAGATGTGTTATATATTCTTTTTCTTCATCAGAAATAAAATATGTAGCTAATTGTTGATTTCCGGTTTCTTTACACAATTTATCAATCTGTATTTGCTGTGATTTTACTTGCTTTTGTAATTCATTGATTTTTATATAAAGTAAAATTCCACCAATTATCATTAAAACTATAATTCCATATTCCATAAAGTTTTTCTCCTTTAATTCACGTTTTCCAGTTCTACAAGTTGAAACTTTCTTCTCTATTAGCAGTTATATTTTGCTCCTGCATAAATCAGCAACACCCATCGTTTCCGTCATAACAATCCCCTCTATCTTCCAATTTATCTATTTCTGCCATTCTATCACATTTCCTAGTCTTTAACATTACTTTCTCAAAAATTTTAAGGGCATATTGCACTTACACAACATACCCTCATAACATTATCCCAAAGATAGTTTATATCATACTTTTATACTCCCTTTGTACTCCCAATTTTACGATACTACCCGATATTTGACATCATTTTACGATACTTTGACTTTTCAACAAATCCTTTAAAATCCCGCATTAGAATGGCGTTCCAAGCATATCATACGGAGTCACCTGATAAACATAATAATTCAGCCAATTTGTATACAGATTGTTCGCAGTTGCTCTCCACGTCAAAAGCGGTTTTTTTGTATCGTCATCATTTTCATAATAATTTTCCGGCATACTGATTGGTAAATTCTTCTCTTTATCTCTCTTATACTCCTTATCCAAAGTAATCCTGTCATACTCGGGGTGTCCCATAACAAAAATCTGACGTCCTTCTTGAGCCATAACGAGAAACGCTCCCGCTTTTTCCGATTCTGCCAAGACAGTCAATCGGCTATCCTGTCTAATATTCTCCAGCGGCACATCTGTATGTCTTGAATGTGGCGCTAAAAATACATCATCAAATCCTCTGACCAACGGAATTTTTCTGTTTAACACCTTATGCCAGAATACGCCAAACAATTTTTCCTCCAGAGGTTCTTTATCTATCCCATAATGATAATATATTCCCGCCTGCGCTCCCCAGCACAGGTGAAGCGTGGACGTTACATTTGTTTTTGTCCATTCCATTATCTTTTTCAGTTCTTCCCAGTAATCCACCTCTTCAAACGGCATCTGTTCTACAGGCGCCCCTGTGATAATAAAACCATCAAACTTCTGATGTTTTATTTCCTCAAACGTTTCATAAAATCTGTTCAAATGGCTTGTCGCCGTGTTTTTCGACTGATGACTCACCACATGAACAAATATAACATCTACCTGCAGCGGTGTGTTTGACAGTGAACGAAGCAACTGTAGTTCCGTATCTTCTTTTAGCGGCATCAGATTTAAAATTCCTATACGGATTGGACGAATATCCTGATGAACAGCACGGTGTTCGTCCATAACAAATATGTTTTCTTTTTCTAAAATCTCCTTTGCCGGCAAATCATTTTGTACACGAATCGGCATACTCTTTACTCCTCTTCCTTTTTCTCTTCTATATATTGAATTTCTTCATATTCCTTTGATTCTTTCGGTAATTTCTTTCTCTCCAGTTTCTGTTCAATAAACATACTAACCAAATAGTAGAAAACCGCAAACGTCGGAACTCCCATAATCATTCCGACAAAACCAAACAATCCTCCACCTAAAAGAATAGAGAACACAACCCAAAATGCGCTCAACCCCGTGGAATCCCCCAAAATTTTCGGTCCTAAAATATTTCCATCAAACTGTTGTAAAACGAGAATGAAAATAACAAAATAAATCCCCTTAATAGGCTCAGAAAGCAAAATCAATATTGCACTTGGGATTGCTCCGATGTATGGTCCGAAAAACGGTACTACATTCGTCACTCCTACAATAACGCTGACAAGCAGTGTATATGGTATATCTAAAATACTCAAACCGATAAAACATAAAATTCCGATAATAATTGAATCAATAATTTTCCCAATAACAAAACCGCCAAAAATTTTATGACTTTTTCTTGTTATCTGCAGCATCAGATTTGCCCGCTCTCTCGACAGCAAAGCATATGTAATTTTTTTACACTGTCCTGTAAATTTTTCTTTGCTGTTTAACACATAGACGGACACAATCACGCCTACCGCAATGTCAAACAGTGTCTCCACAACACTAAACACACCTACCGTTACAAACGACATCATTTGATTAATTCGTGTCAGCAAGTCTGTTTTCAGCCACATCTGAAATGCTTCTGCTCCATTTTCCAACACACTTTTTATCGTTCCTGAAAATGCGGTATCATGTATCTTTTCACTCTCTAAAAAGTCTATCGCATTATTTATCTGATGCGGAAGACCCATGATCAAATCTCTTATACTGCGATACAGTTCCGGAATAACCATATTTAAAAGTAAAATCACAACCGCAAATGCCACGAGTAATGAACCTGCGATTCCGATACTTCTCGAAACTTTTCGCAGTTTTTCTCTGTTTTTTGCTTTTTTCTCGAACATTTTTATGACTTGATTTTCAATTATAGTTACAAGTGGATTTAAAAGATATGCAAACACAAGCCCTAATATGATAGGCTGTAAAATTCCTCCTATTTTTCCGAGAAGACCGGCAATATCATCTAATCTTAGAAACGCGAAGTAGCAGACAATACCTGCCAATATAACTAAAAATGAGGTCAATCCCCTCATAAAATATTGTTTAATCTTCATTTGTGTCCTCGGCGTTATGTTCTTCGGTTTATTTTTTTCTTCCATTTATTTTTCCTTCTCCTTTTTTTCTGTTTTTTATTATAACCCTTTAAAATAAAAACCGTCAAGATTTCTCTGCTTGCAGCATATACTAATAAGTGAGATAATATTAAACCAGAGGTGATTTTTTATGATAATTGATATTTTAAAAGATACTATCCTTGATAGTATACATATTCTTCCATTTTTGTTTCTTGCATTCTTTCTTTTGGAAATGTTTTCTCACCACTCCAAAAGAATACATTTTACACTCAATCCTTTTTTAGCAGGGCTTCTCGGCTGCATTCCACAATGTGGTATTCCCGTATTGGCAGTAAATTTATATTCCGGCGGAATGCTTTCACCAGGAACTCTGCTGGCATTGTTAATTTCGTCCACTGATGAATCCTCCTTAATCCTGTTTAAGGAAACACAGGGGCAGGAAATTTTTCTTCCGCTTCTCATCACAAAATTCATTATCAGTGTGATTGCAGGGTACTTTGTTGACTTTTTCTTAAAGGACAAGTTCACACCGCCAGGTCAGTCCGCTGCCTGTGATTGCCACAGTTGTCACCACTCGCACGGTATTTTTCTTGCCTCCCTCAGGCATACTCTTGAACTGTTTATTTACCTGTTCATCTGTTCCTTTGGGCTTGGACTTCTTCTTTATGTAACTGACATAGATACTCTGAGCCGCATGCTGCTTGGAGGATCTGTTTTGCAGCCACTGCTGACTACATTGATAGGCTTAATTCCGAACTGTGCCGCCTCTCTTCTTTTGTGCGAACTCTACCTTGATGGTCTAATCGGTTTTTCTTCTTTGGTTGCCGGCCTTTGCGCAAGTTGCGGTGTAGGACTTCTCGTTCTTCTAAAAACTAAAATGGATAAAAAAGAAATTGGCAAATTAATTGGTTTTCTCTATTTGGCTTCGGCCGTCTCAGGTGTTATCCTTTCAATATTTTTCAAATAAAAAAACGCTTATATCCGTCCTCATCAGACAGATATAAGCATTTTTTATTTTTTACTTACAGGTAAATGTTGCACACTCTGTTCCATCACAGTCACAGGCATTACTTCCCTCTACGCTAATTTTTCCTGCATGGCACTGGCATTTTTCATTGTACATACAATCTGTCGCCTTACAGTCAATTTCGCTTCTGTCTGAAGCCGTATTACCTGAAACATCACTGTAACTATTACTGTAACCGTTTCCTTTTCTTTCCTGAAAACTGTCACAACAGGTTTCCTCTGCATTTTTAGCAGAACTTCCACCTACCTCAATCGCATCTAAATCGCATAAAAACTGTTTGTTATGCACACAAGTCTGCACTGTACATTTTAATTCCGGCATTGTGCTACCTCCTTTTTATCTCTGTTCAGAGATAGTATTGCCGGACAGTTTCTATTTATTCTCTTCTACTTCGATTTTACGAATTTCTTTTGTACGAATTTCTTTACAAATATCAGCGATAAATGTATCTAATGATTTTTGTCCTTCATCTCCCAAAAATCTGCTTCGCACAGACACAACTTTTTCCTCTTCCTCTTTTGCTCCCACAACAAGCATATATGGAACTTTGTCCAAACGTGTCTCACGAATCTTGTAACCGATTTTTTCCGCGCGGTCATCTACTGTACACTTGATACCGTTTGCGCGAAGTTCTCCCAATACCTGATGTGCGTAATCATGATATTTTTCAGAAATAGGAAGCACACGAACCTGTTCAGGGCAAAGCCATGTCGGGAATAAGCCGGCATATTTTTCAATCAACCATGCTAATGTTCTTTCATAGCAGCCCATCGCTGTACGATGAATAATATAAGGACGTTTCTTTTCACCGTCTTTATCTACAAATGACATATCAAATCTTTCTGCCAAGAACATATCTAACTGAATTGTAATCATTGTATCTTCTTTGCCGTATACATTTTTTGCCTGAATGTCTAACTTCGGTCCATAGAATGCAGCTTCGCCTGTTTCCTCTGTATAGTCAATTTCAAGGTGATTTAACATCTTACGCATGATGTCTTCTACCTCGTCCCACATCTCTCTTGTTCCGAGATATTTGTCCATGTTGTCAGGATCTGCAAGAGATAAACGATATGTTACGTCTTCTTCCACACCAAGTGTTGTCAGACAATATTTTGCCAAGTCAACACAGCCTCTGAATTCATCTTCCACCTGTTCCGGTGTGATAACAAGATGTCCCTCTGAAATTGTAAACTGTCTTACACGAGTCAGACCGTGCATTTCTCCTGAATCTTCATTTCTAAACAAAGTAGATGTTTCACCATAACGGCATGGAAGATCTCTGTAACTCTTCTGGCTTTGTTTGTATACATAATACTGGAAAGGACAAGTCATCGGACGAAGGGCAAATACTTCTTCTCCTTCTTTGTCCTCATCACCAAGAACAAACATACCTTCTTTATAGTGTCCCCAATGATCCGAAATCACATACAAATCTTTCTTTGCCATAAGAGGAGTTTTTGTTCTCACATATCCGCGCTTTTCTTCCTCATCTTCTACCCATCGCTGCATTGTCTGAATAATAGCCGCTCCTTTTGGCATTAATAAAGGAAGTCCCTGACCGATAACATCAACAGTTGTAAACAATCCCATTTCACGGCCCAATTTATTATGGTCACGTTTTTTAATTTCTTCCAAATGTTCCATGTGTGCTTTTAATTCATCTTTTTTCGCATATGCAGTACCATAAACACGAGTAAGCATTTTATTTTTCTCATCGCCTCTCCAGTAAGCACCTGACGAAGAAATCAATTTGAATGCTTTTACTCCTTTTGTACTCATTAAATGCGGACCTGCACATAAATCTACAAATTCACCCTGCTTATAAAATGAAATAACCGCATCTTCCGGTAAATCGTTAATCAGTTCCACTTTATATGGTTCACCCTTTTCTTCCATATAAGCAATTGCTTCTGCTCTCGGAAGTTCAAAGCGTTCAATTTTCGCGCCTTCTTTAATGATTTTTTTCATTTCTTTTTCGATTGTTGCCAAATCTTCATTAGAAAATGGCGCATGTTCAAAATCATAGTAATATCCTGTATCGATTGATGGTCCTATAGCAAGTTTTGCCTCCGGATATAATCTTTTTACTGCTTCCGCAAGTACATGTGAAGCTGTGTGGCGAAGCGCCGCCAGCCCTTCTTTGTCATTTGCTGTCAAAATATTTAAAGAACAGTCTTCTTCCACCATTGTTCTTAAATCAACAACTTCCCCATTAATTTCTCCTGCACAGGCTACTCTTGCAAGCCCTTCGCTAATATCTAATGCAATTTCATATACTGATTTGCTCTCTGCGTATTCTTTTACTGAGCCGTCTTTTAATGTAATCTTCATTATTTTTCTCCTTCTTCCTCTTCTTTATTATTATTTTGTGAATCTTCTAATCCTTTTGCAAACATATTGTGGAATTCGATTAAATCTTTTTTCAATGAAATCGGTTTCCCCATTTTTGTCAAAAAGCAGTGTTTTGTAACACCTTTACAGTGAATCATTCCTGTTCGGTCATTATGAATTTCATACGCTACCGTCAATTTGATTCCATTATATTCTTTAATTCTCGTTGTAATTGTAACCGTATCTCCAAAACGAACCATGCGGAGATATGTCGCTTCCACCTCTAAAACAGGGCTTAAAATACCTTCTTTTTCCATTTCATCGTATCCCATTCCCAGTTGTTCCATAAAATCCGTTCTCGCTTCTTCAAACCAGCGAATATAGTTTGAATGGTGAACAATTCCCATCTGGTCTGTTTCATAATACTGTACTTTGTGCTTATATGCTTTCATCTTACCTTTCCTGCTCCTTATTCTGTAATTCTTTCCCTGTCAGGATATTCTCCTGACCAACCGGTTTGCGGCATTGTTTCCAGTCTATACATATCTTCCTTTGATAATGCGAAAGAAAACACATTCTGATTTTCTTTCATTCTTTCCAAACTTGAAGATTTAGGCAACGGAATAATCCCATTCTGCACTAAATATCGCAAACATATACGTGCGGGAGTAACACCATATTTCTTGGCAAGTTCCACAATTAGTTCATCTTGAAGCACCCTCCCCCGTCCGATAGGACTCCACGCCTGAAGAATCATTCCTTTTTCTTTGCAATACTGTACTGCTGCCGTTTGGGAATATCCCGGGTGTATTTCTAACTGATTCATCATCGGTTGGATTTGGCATTTCTGCAAAAGCGGTTCAATGTGCTGCGGCAAAAAATTACTTAATCCAATAGTTCTTATTTTCCCTTCCAGATAAAGTTCTTCCATTGCTCTCCATGTTTCTCTATCCAGTTCTTTCCAATCTTCTGCTTCCGGATACGGTTTGGGCCAGTGAATTAAATATCCGTCTAAATATTCCATCTGAAGACGTTCCAAAGATTGCTTAAAAGCTCTTTTTGTATTTTCATATCCCATTTCCGTTTTCCACACTTTTGATACAACAAAAAACTCTTCTCTCGGAATTCCACTTTGTTTTATCGCTTCTCCTAAAACTCTTTCCGTATCATAGAATGAAGCCGTATCAAAATATCTGTATCCCGCTTCTATGGCTAATTGAATCGTTTTTACATTATCTTCCTGTGCTGCTTTATATGTTCCAAAAGCAATGCAGGGAATACGAACACCATTTGACAATGTATAAAAATCATGAATATTTTTCATTTTTTACCTCCTTTACTAATTGTTCTTCCCATATACATACTAACAAAAAAGTCCCTTGCAATGAATCACTTCACTGCAAGGGACGAGTATACTTCACTCGCGGTTCCACCCTAATTGTACTGACAATGTCAGAACCACTCCTAATGATGATAACGGAATCACCGGACAGTTTTGCTGTCACTCAGAGGTAGTTTTCAAATGTTTCCGAAATAAGAAGCTTCCAGCCTGCGACTTCTCTCTCTGTATCCTTTCACATTCTACTCTTCTCGTCAACGTATTATCATATATTACTTATTATAGCATCATCACTTTATTTGTCAATCAGTAAAGTTTCTATCTTTGTCTTCATATAAACCATTTTTGATA
>NZ_BAAHSH010000041.1:0-10042 GCF_054660755.1 Faecalimonas hominis | reverse complement strand
GATTTTTATTGTGTTTTTACAATAAAAAGGCGCTGAAAGAAATTTCATAAATGTGTCAAAAGAAAATTCCATTCATATATTACTAGCGGAGGTGTGAGTAGTATGAATGGAATTTTTTTCGCCTTTTTGGGAGGTTTGGTTACATTTACGGTGACAACGTTGGGAGCGGCAGGTATCTTTTTTGTAAAAAGACAGATAAGCAAAAATTGGCAAAATGGATTTTTGGGGTTTGCAGGAGGGGTGATGATTGCGGCATCGGTATGGTCACTGCTGCTTCCGGGAATAGAGTTTGCAGAGGAAAATGATCAGGTTGACTGGCTTGTTATTACAGGTGGTTTTCTTTTGGGCGTCATGACACTTCTGACGGCGGATTTTTTATTGCAGAAGTGGTATAAAAGACAGAGGAAGAAACCGATTACATTAAAGAGAAGTACATCTATGCTTGTTCTTGCCATTACCGTTCATAACATTCCGGAGGGAATGTCGGTAGGGCTTGCATTTGCCTTGGCAGGTCAAAACAGAGAAGATATAGCGTTAATGTCCGGGGCAATTGCGTTGACGATAGGAATTGCCATTCAAAATTTTCCGGAGGGAACAGCAGTGGCATTACCTTTGATGAAAGAAGGAATGACGAAGAAAAAAGCATTTTTAATAGGAAGCATGACAGCAGTTGTAGAACCTGTCTTTGCTGTTTTGGCGGCAGTCTTTGCGAATATAACACAATCCTCCATTGCGGTGTTTCTGGCGTTTGCAGCGGGGACAATGATTTATGTTGTTGTGGAGGAATTGATTCCGGAAGCGCATATGGGAGCGGACGGCGAGGAGGGAAAAGCGGGGACGCTTGGATTTATTGTTGGATTTTTAGTGATGATGATATTAGACGTAGCGTTGGGGTAAAATATATTTTGTGTGAGATTGCGCAGTTGCGCAATCTTTTTTGTATACAATCCACTTAAATTTTAATACGATTTTAATATTAAGGCTCTGTATTATAATACTGATTTAAAATCTTTTGTGCTATTATAATCTCTGCTAGAAAGGAAAGAAAAAGGAAGGGATTAGTTATGGATTTATTAATGATTTTAATTCTGGCAGTTTGTTTTGGCAGTATGAAATTACTGGTTGACTGGTGTGAAAAGCAGGTAGGTACTGCTACAATAAGGGAGGAAGAGAAATGATACTATTAATTATTCTTATTTTATTACTTGCCGGATATTTGTTCTATGCGTTGATTTATCCGGAAAAACTATAAAAGATACATAAATTTGGAGGAAAAAAGTCATGTTACAGATTGCACTGACGCTAGTTATATTTTTGGTTCTTGTAATTCCTATGGGAACTTACATGTACCATATAGCAACAAAACAGAGAACATTTGCTGATCCGCTGTTTGACAGACTTGACGGGGGAATTTATAAAGTTCTAAGAATCAGCAGAGAGGGAATGAATTGGAAACAATACGCGTTACATTTACTGATAACCAACGCGGTGATGGTACTTGTAGGGTATGTTATTTTAAGATTACAGGGAGTATTATTTGCAAATCCAAATGGAATAGAGGCAATGGATCCGACACTCTCATTTAATACAATTATCAGTTTTATGACAAATACAAACCTGCAGCATTATGCGGGTGAGTCAGGACTTTCTTATTTAAGTCAGATGACGGTCATTATTTTTATGATGTTTGTGTCAGCGGCCAGCGGATATTCAGCATGTATGGCATTTTGCAGAGGACTGGCAGGAAAACAAAAAGATGTGGGTAATTTTCATGAAGATATGATAAGAGTTATAACACGTATTTTAATTCCGTTTTCCATTATTATAGGTATACTTTTAATTTGGCAGGGAGTTCCACAGACACTTGATGCAAATCAGACGATAAAAACGCTTGAAGGAAATTATCAGGATTTAGCGATGGGACCTGTGGCCGCTTTGGAAAGTATAAAACATCTCGGAACAAACGGTGGAGGATTTTTCGGAGCGAACTCCTCAATGCCATTTGAAAATCCGACAATTATTTCAAACCTGATTGAGTTATTAAGTATGATGATACTTCCGGGAGCATGTGTTGTCACTTTTGGAAAAATGACAATGCAGAGAAGAAAAGAGAAGAAAAAAACACAGAGAGTGCTTTTGGGAAATCAGGGAAGAACAATTTTTGCAGCAATGTCCATTTTATTCTTAGTCGGCCTTATTTTATGTTTCCAGGCAGAAAAAGCAGGAAATCCGGTTTTAGAGCAGGCGGGAGTAAATCAGGACGTAGGAAATATGGAAGGAAAGGAAACGAGATTTGGCGTTGCACAGTCGGCACTCTTTACGACAACGACTACATCATTTACAACCGGTACGGTCAACAACATGCACGACTCTCTGACACCTTTAGGAGGTCTCGTTCCTATGTTACATATGATGCTGAACTGTGTGTTTGGCGGTAAGGGTGTCGGTCTGATGAACATGATCATGTATGTGATTTTGGCAGTATTCCTTTGTGGATTGATGATCGGACGAACTCCTGAATATCTTGGGAAAAAGATTGAAGGAAAAGAAATGAAACTGGTGGCACTTGTTTTAATTATCCACCCGCTTTTAATCTTAGGATTTTCAGCGCTTGCGGTTATGACCGGTGCGGGAATTGAAGGAATTACGAACGGAGGATTTCACGGCTTATCTCAAGTTTTATATGAATACGCTTCTTCCGCAGCAAATAACGGTTCCGGATTTGAAGGTTTGGCAGATAACACTGCATTTTGGAATATTACAACAGGTTTAGCCATGTTCTTTGGAAGATATATTACAATGATTGCACAGTTGGCGATTGCCGGAAGTTTACTTGCGAAACGCCGTGTAAATGAAACAGTTGGTACATTGCGTACGGATAATGTTATTTTTGTTGTGGTATTAGTAATCGTTGTTTACATTTTTGCCGCACTGACATTTTTCCCTGCACTTGCATTGGGACCAATTGCGGAACATTTATCATTATGGTTGTAATAGGAGTTAGAAAGGATTACGATGAAAATGGAAAAACAGGAGAAAAAAACAAAATTTATTACAAAGGATATTTTGAAAACTTCCATTATTGGTGCGTTTCAAAAATTAAATCCTAAATATATGATGAAAAATCCGGTCATGTTTGTCGTTGAAGTGGGATTTGTCATCAGTTTGATAATGACATTTTTCCCTACAATTTTTGGAGACGACAGCGGACTTCGCATTTACAACGGAATAGTAACCGTGATTTTGTTTATCACTATTTTATTTGCAAACTTTGCGGAATCTGTGGCAGAAGGACGAGGAAAAGCACAGGCAGATTCATTGAAAAAAACAAAAAAAGATACAATGGCAACTTTATTATTAAAAGACGGAACAGAAAAATTGATTAATGCGTCTGAATTAAAAAAAGGTGATATTGTTATTGTAAGAACAAATGAAGTTATTCCAAATGATGGAGAGGTTATAGAAGGAGTTGCATCAGTAGACGAGTCAGCAATTACAGGAGAGTCGGCACCGGTAACCCGTGAAGCGGGAGGAGATTTTTCTTCCGTAACAGGAGGAACAACAGTAGTCAGTGACTGGCTGAAAATTAAAATTACTTCTGAGCCGGGAGAATCTTTCCTCGATAAGATGATTTCACTTGTAGAAGGTGCTTCCAGACAGAAAACACCTAATGAGATTGCTTTAAATACATTACTTGTCAGTTTGACAATTATTTTCCTGATTGTTGTTGTGACATTATATTGTTTCTCGGATTACTCAGGGGTAAAAATTCCGATGGCAACAATGATTGCCCTTCTTGTTTGTCTTATTCCGACAACAATCGGAGGTCTTTTATCTGCAATCGGAATCGCAGGTATGGACCGAGTAACGCGATTTAACGTTATCGCCATGTCAGGAAAAGCGGTGGAAGCCTGCGGTGATGTGGACACGATGATTTTGGATAAAACAGGAACAATTACTTATGGAAACCGTCTTGCAGCGGATTTCCGGGAAGTGAAAGGAAAAAGCAAAGAAGATTTAATTGACTATAGTGTAATGACTTCTTTATGCGACGCGACACCAGAAGGAAAATCCGTAGTCGAATTGGGAAAACGTCTTGGAACAAAGATTAAAGACGAAGTGAAAGACCAGATGGAATTCGTAGAATTTACTGCACAGACAAAAATGAGCGGAGTAAACTTAAAAGACGGAACAAGAATCCGAAAAGGTGCTTATGATGCCATTAAAAAATATGTGCAGGAAAATAACGGTGAAATACCGGAAGATTTGGAAAGCATTGTTACCGATATCTCCAGTTTGGGAGGAACACCTTTGGTAGTGTGTGTCGGAAATGTAATTTATGGTGTGATTTATTTAAAAGATACGGTAAAACCGGGACTTGTGGAAAGATTTGAGCGCCTTCGTGAAATCGGTATTAAAACGATTATGTGTACAGGTGATAACCCGCTGACTGCAGCGACGATTGCAAAAGAAGCAGGGGTAGACGGATTTATCGCTGAATGTAAACCGGAAGATAAAATTGATGCCATCAAGAAAGAACAGGCGGAAGGTAAAATCGTAGCGATGACGGGTGACGGAACAAATGACGCACCGGCACTTGCGCAGGCAGATGTAGGACTTGCGATGAACAGCGGTACAACAGCGGCAAAAGAGGCTGCGAACATGGTTGACCTGGATTCAGACCCGACAAAAATTTTGGAAGTTGTAGAAATCGGAAAACAACTTTTAATTACAAGAGGTTCATTGACGACATTTAGTATTGCAAATGACGTGGCAAAATATTTTGCGATTATTCCGGCGATGTTTACATTAGTTATTCCTCAAATGGAAGTACTGAATATTATGCATCTGTCCACACCGTTTAGCGCAATTTTATCTGCATTGATTTTTAATGCGATTATTATTCCGTGTCTGATTCCGATTGCGATGCGTGGTGTAAAATACAAACCGATGCGTTCGGAAAAAATGCTGATGAAAAACATGGGCATTTACGGATTAGGCGGAGTGATCGTTCCGTTTGTTGCGATTAAACTGATTGATATTTTGGTAACGCCTTTACTGGCATTATTAGGATTATAATATGAGGTGAGAAAATGAAAAACTTTGGAAAATATATAAAGAGGGCAATAGTTATTACGGTTGCATTATTTGTTATATGTGGTGTTGCATATCCGTTTCTTCTTACAGGAATAGGGCAGGCAGTTTTTCCGAAACAGGCAAACGGAAGTATTGTGAAGGCAGAAGGAGAAGCGGTAGGCTCAGAAGTAGTCGGACAGAAATTTGAGGGAGATAAATATTTTCACGGAAGAGTTTCTGTAGTAGACTATAATACATACACAGAAGAAGAAAAAGAAAATGGTGATTACACGGGAGTGGCTTCAGGAAGTTACAACTACAGTGCCACAAATGAAGACTTGAAAAAACGTGTAGAGGAAGATGTTAAGGCATTTAAAGAACGCTATAAAAAAGCGACGGGAGAAGAGTTTAAAGGAGAAATTCCTGCAGATATGCTCACGGCATCGGGTTCAGGACTTGATCCTCATATCAGTCCCGAGTCGGCAAAAATCCAACTTCCTATTGTAGCGGCAAGCAGTGGTCTGTCAGAAAAAGAAGTGGAAGAGATTGTAGAGAAAAACACAACACATAAATTATTTGGTATTTTCGGTGAGGAAACCGTAAATGTTCTTCAATGTAATATTGATATTGCAGAGGCAATAGGCGAATAAAAAAGGGAGGTTTATGCCTCCCTAAATGTATTTGGGAGAGAAATATGGGTGGAGAAAGAGCAAATCCTGAAGAACTGTTAAAGAGGATTCAGGCGGCAGAAAAGCAAAAAGAAAATGATAAAAAGGGAAAATTGTGTATTTTTCTGGGATATGCGGCAGGTGTAGGAAAGACATGTGCCATGCTTGATATGGCTCATGAATTACAGAAAGAGGGAATGGACATTGTAGCGGGGTATATTGAACCCCACGCAAGACCGGAAACAAGTGCGAGGGAGGAAGGACTGGAAAAACTTCCCCCTCTTATGGTGGAATACAAAGGAATTCAACTGCGGGAACTGGATATTGACGGGGTGTTAAAAAGAAAACCGCAGGCAGTGCTGATTGATGAACTTGCCCACACAAATGCGAAGGGTATGCGTCATCAAAAGAGATATGAAGATATCGAGGAAATTTTAGATGCGGGAATTAATGTGTATACGACAGTAAATATTCAGCATCTGGAGAGCCTTAATGACGTTGTGGAAAGTATTACAAAAATCCATGTAAAAGAGAGAATACCGGATTTTGTTTTTGACGAGGCGACAAGGGTAAAACTCATTGACATCGAGCCTGACGAACTGATAACCCGCTTAAAAGAAGGTAAAATTTACAAAACCGTGCAGGCGGAGAGGGCACTGCAGAACTTTTTTGCAAAGGAGAAATTAATTGCCTTAAGGGAAATCGCCCTTCGGCGAATGGCGGACAAGGTAAACAGGCTGGGGCTTCAGGAACGAATCTTAAATGAAAATGTGGACGGAAGTGAAGGATATCAGGGGGAACATATTATGACCTGTATTTCAACGGCACCGTCCTGTGAGAAAGTTATTCGGAGTGCGTCGAGAATGGCGTATGCCTTTCATGCAAAATTTACGGCGTTATATGTGGAAACGCCGGAACTACAAAATGCTGACAGTTCGGTGAAACAGATACGGGATAAAAATATTCATCTGGCGGAAGCGCTCGGTGCAAAAATCGTCACCGTATTTGGAGAGGACGTAGCGTTTCAGATTGCTGAATATGCAAGGGTAAGCAGTGTGACAAAACTGGTTTTGGGAAGGACGAATCACCGCATATGGTTTGGACAGAAAAAGGGGACTATCACGGACAAAATCAGTGAATATATGCCGGAACTGGATATATTTATCATTCCGGATACGACAAAGTACAGACGGAAAACGAGAGAAATTTTCACGCTGCCTAAGAAATCTGAAGGTCTGGCAAAGGATTTGCTCAAAGAATTTTTAATGCTTGCATCGGCTACGGGAATCGGTCTTTTCTTCAGACAAAACAGACTTATGGAAGCGGATATTATCATGGTATATCTTATGGGGATTCTTCTCTTATCCTTGTACACAAAACGAAGGTATGTTGCGGTATCTTCCTCGATTATCAGTCTGCTGTTGTTTGACTGGTTTTTCGTGCCGCCATTTCAAAGTTTTCATTTTTACAGTGGAAAATACAGCGCTACTTTTGCGCTGATGTTGATATTTTCCATAATTATCACGACGATTATCTCGAGAGAGAGGCGTCAGGTAAGAGAGTGTGCGAAGATGGTATACCGGACGCAACTTTTATTGGATAACAGCAGAAGAATGAGGAGAATAGAAACGGTAAGAGAACTTTTGATGGAACTGAGTGAGAAAGTGTTGAAATTAATGAATCTTTCAGTTGTCTTTTATATCCGCAAAGGGGAAAAAACGACAGGGCCGTGGCTGTTTCCAAAACCGGAAATGTCCAAATCTGAGTTAAAGAAAATGATGACACCGAGAGAAAGAGCGGTAGTAGACTGGGTTATGGCGAATAAAAAGAGAGCAGGCTGCTGTACGCACACTTTGCCTGAGGCAGATGCAATGTATCTGCCAATCAAGACGGGAGATGAAATCTACGGTGTGATGGGAATTGTGCTGGAAGAAAAAAGAGAAATTCCAACTTTTGAATACGGACTTCTGACTGCCATGCTAAATGAGGCGGCTTTAGTTTTTGCGCGAATTTATCTTGTACAAAAGTAAAACTTGAAAGTCGGGTTCGTTATGTATAAAATAAGGAAGAAAAGGGGGATATGTATGGAAGAAACAAAATACACCTATATAGGAAAAGATATTTTCTATTGTATGATCAGCCTTGTTCTGTCGACACTGATAGCGTACATATTTTCCATATTGGGATTTACAGACGCAAACCTTATTATGATATATATTTTAGGTGTTATAATGGTTGCGCTGCTGACGAGCGGATATTGCTGGGGGCTGTGTGCAAGTGCGCTGAGCGTGCTTACATTTAACTTTTTCTTTGCAGATCCGATTTTCACCTTTTCCGTATACAATCCGGATTATTTAATCACATTTGGAGTTATGCTTGTCACCTCAATTACCTGTTCAGTTTTGACAAAGAAGGTTAAAAATTATGCGCAGGAAAGTGAGATGAAATCATATCGCTCGGAACTTCTGCTGCAGGCGAGCCGGAGTTTGCAGGAGGCATCAACTGCCAGGGAGATTATGCAAAAGACAGTAGAACAGTTAGGAAACTTGTTAGAGAAAAATATTTATTGCTATATGGGAGAACCATCGGTAAAGGAAATTCCCATCTCATATAAAAAAGATGATAATCCGAGACAACTTGACGAATCAGATGTTGCGATAGCAAAATGGTGCTATCAGAATAAGGAAGATGCCGGATTTTCTACAAAGATTTTGAGAGAATCCGCTTATATGTTTCTTGCGATACAAAGCGAAGAGAAAATGTTCGCCGTTATTGCGGTAGATATGGAGAAAGAAAAAATAGGAACATTTGAAAAAGGAATTATGGGAACGATTATCCATGAAAGCGTTCTGGCTCTGGAGAAGGAACAACTTCTCAAACAGAGAAGTGAATCGGAGATGCGGCTTGAAAAAGAGAGGCTGAGAGCGAACCTTTTGCGCTCTATTTCCCATGATTTAAGAAGCCCGCTCACGAGTATTTCGGGCAATGCGGAAAATCTGATGACGAATGAAACAAAGTTAAAGCAGGAAAAAAGACAGAAAATCTATCAGGATATTTATGATGATTCCGTGTGGCTGATTAATCTTGTGGAAAATCTGCTTTCCGTGACAAGGATTGAAAATGGAACTATGGAATTAAATATCCAGGGAGAAGTTGCGGAAGAAGTGATTGAAGAGGCATTAAAGCATATTAACCGCCGTGGAAAACAGCAGAAGATCATGATAGACTGTGAAGAAATTTTGATTGCAAAAATGGACGTGAAATTAATTTTCCAAGTATTGATTAATCTCGTGGATAATGCTGTCAAATATACACCTAAAGGTGCAGAAATTGTAGTAGGAGCAAAAAAATGTGGTGATAAAGTAGTATTTTCCGTGAAAGATAACGGACAGGGACTGACTGCCGAACAGAAGAAAAGAGTTTTTGATATGTATTACACGGTAAATAATACGGTGAGTGACAGCAGAAGAGGAATGGGACTTGGACTTCCGCTATGCCAGGCGATTATTCAGGCGCATGGAAGCGAATTGAAAATATATGATAATGCACCAACCGGAACAGTATTTAGATTTGCGTTGGAGCAGAAGGAGATTGTGTTATGATGAAAGGAACAAAACCAAATGTTTTGGTTGTTGAAGATGATGAGCCAATTTGCAACTTAATAGTGACGACTTTGGAGATGGAAAAATATAAATTTGACACTGCGGAGAATGGAAAACAGGCAATCATGCTTGCGGCAGCAAATAATCCGGATATAATTTTAATGGATTTAGGATTGCCTGACATGGACGGAATAGAAGTGATTAGGAAAATCCGGTCATGGTCCGTCGTTCCTATTATTGTTATCAGTGCGAGAAGCGATGAGAGAGATAAAGTTGCCGCATTAGATGTGGGGGCAGATGACTACCTGACAAAACCGTTCAGTGTTGTCGAACTTTCAGCAAGGCTTCGTGCCACAATAAGACGTGTGCAGTATATTATGCATACGGACAATACAAATGAAAGCATGTTTCAAAATGGAGATTTAATGATTGACTACAGCGCGGGGGTAGTGAAGGTTTCGGGCGTGGAAATTCATCTTATGCCGCTGGAATACAGTCTTTTATGTCTTCTTGCACAGAATGTGGGAAAAGTACTTACATATCAGTTTATTTTGGAGAAGGTATGGCCAAATGGAATTGGAAGTGATATATCTTCTTTGAGGGTATATATGACGTCTCTCAGAAAGAAGTTGGAGAAGGACAAAGCAAATCAGACATATATCCAGACACATATAGGAGTATGGTCCTATGTCAAGA
>NZ_BAAHSH010000040.1:0-48456 GCF_054660755.1 Faecalimonas hominis | reverse complement strand
CCGTAGGAGTCATTTAAACTAAATATGCCGACATGGCTCAATTGGCAGAGCAGCTGATTTGTAATCAGCAGGTTATCGGTTCAAGTCCGATTGTCGGCTTTTGCTTATGCAAATGATAAGCGGTCTTTTAGGCAAAGCATAAAAAGATTTGGACCTTTAGCTCAGTTGGTTAGAGCAATCGGCTCATAACCGATCGGTCCTGGGTTCGAGTCCCTGAAGGTCCACTTTTTTAAAAATGAATATGGCCCGGTGGCTCAGTTGGTTAGAGCGCCGCCCTGTCACGGCGGAGGTCGAGGGTTCGAGTCCCTTCCGGGTCGTTTATATCACTTGAGTGATATGATTAAAATTTAATATCCCATGGGATCATAGCTCAGCTGGGAGAGCACCTGCCTTACAAGCAGGGGGTCACAGGTTCGAGCCCTGTTGGTCCCATTATGCCGCAGTGGCGGAACAGGCAGACGCACAGGACTTAAAATCCTGCGGGACTTATACTCCCGTACCGGTTCGATTCCGGTCTGCGGCATATCTTTTAAATTATGTGGGCGTAGCTCAGCTGGATAGAGCGTTTGGCTACGGACCAAAAGGTCGGGAGTTCGAATCTTCTCGCCCACGTTATTAAAAGTTGAAAACACACTAGTCTTTTCGATTAGTGTGTTTTTTTGTATGGAAAATATGAAATTATGCAAAATACATAAAAAATCACATATTACCTTTACAAAATAGTCATAATGCACTAAACTAATGTTATTAGACAAGAAAACGGAGGTACTTGCATTATGAAGGGAAATGTAATTGTAGGACAATCGGGAGGCCCGACAGCAGCAATCAACTCTAGTTTGGCAGGAGTATACAGAACAGCCAAAGATAGAGGAGCAAAAAAAGTGTATGGAATGAGATATGGTATTCAAGGTCTGTTGGAAGAGAAATATATTGATCTTTCCGAACACATTACAAATGAATTGGACGCTGAAATTTTAAAGAGAACACCCGCAGCGTACTTAGGTTCATGCAGATATAAACTTCCTGAAATTCATGAAGATATGACTCTGTATGAGAAAATTTTTGAAATTCTAAACCGCTTAGAGATAGAAGCATTCATTTATATCGGTGGAAATGATTCTATGGATACAATTAAGAAATTATCTGATTATGCTATTATAACAGGTCAGCCGACAAGATTTATCGGCTGCCCAAAGACAATAGATAATGATTTGGCTTTGACTGACCATACGCCGGGATTCGGAAGTGCGGCGAAATATATTGGAACATCGGTCAAAGAGATTATTTGTGATAGTTTTTGTTTGGAATATCATAAAGGGTTAGTGACGATTGTAGAAGTGATGGGACGAAATGCGGGCTGGCTTACCGGCGCGGCAGCACTGGCAAAAGGGGAGGATTGTGCGGGTCCGGATTTAATTTATCTTCCGGAACTTACTTTTGATGTAGAGAAATTTATGGACAAAATAAAAGAACTGCTTAAAAAGAAATCTTCAGTTGTTGTTGCTGTTTCAGAAGGAATTAAACTGGAAGATGGACGTTATGTATGTGAATTGGGAGCAAATGTAGATTTTGTTGATGCTTTTGGACATAAACAACTGACAGGAACGGCAAGTTATTTGGCAAGCAGAGTGGCAGGTGAGATTGGCTGCAAAACAAGGGCAATTGAGTTGAGTACACTGCAAAGAGCAGCGTCTCACTGTGCGTCAAGAGTTGATATATTGGAAGCATATCAAGTAGGCGGAGCGGCAGTAAAAGCCGCTGATGAAGGTGATTCCGGTAAGATGGTTGTTCTGGAAAGACGTTCCGATGATCCATATCAGTGCGGAACAGAGGTAAAAGATGTACACAAAATTGCTAATGATGAGAAAGTAGTTCCGAGAGAATGGGTGAATAAAGAAGGAACCTATGTTACAGATGAATTTGTAACTTATGTCAGACCACTGATTCAAGGAGATGTATCGCCGGTTATGGTGGACGGAATTCCGCGACACTTAAACAGACCAAGATAAAGGAAAGCAGGGAAGCACATTTTGATTGTGTTTCCCTATGTATTCCTTATTTTTGTGCAAAAGTTATCTTGTTTTTAAGGTGAAAGTAGAGCATAGTAGAAGTACTTTTACAGTTGAGTTTCAGAGGTAAGAGTTGTTTTAGGACAAGAAAAACAAAAGGAGAAAATTATTATGCAGAATGTAACATTTAGAGAACCTGTTATAGAAGATGCAAAAGAGATTGTTGATTTTTATAACTATGTAGGTGGAGAAACTTCTTTTTTAAGTTTTGAAAAAGATGAGTACCCATTAGATGTGGAAGGACAGAAAGAAAGTATCCAGGCTACAAATGAATCACCAATTAATACAATGCTTTTAGCTATTGTTGACGGAAAGATTGTAGGAATTGGAACAATCAGTTCAAGCCATAAAATTAAATCAAGACATAGCGGAGAGTTAGGTATTGTTGTGGCACAGGAATATCAGGGAAAAGGTATTGGAACAAGTATTATCCAGCAGTTAATTGATTGGGCAAAGGGGAATGGAGTTACAACAAGAATTCAGTTAGATACACGTACGGACAATGAATTGGCAGTGAAATTATATCAAAGTTTCGGATTCGAGATAGAAGGCTGCTTAAAGAACAGTACATTATTAGATGGAAAATACTATGATTTATATGTCATGGGAATGATGCTAAAATAATATCGTTTTGATGAGGGAGCATAACTATGTTATGTTCCTTTATTAGTATTCTGAGTTGCGCAAATAAATTTGATGTCTTTTTGTGCAAAAAGACATCTTGCTTTTATGGAGAATTTGCAGTATAGTAAAATTACTTTCAAATCTGAAATATGCATTTCTATTGCAGACAAAATCATTTATTCAAGTTCATGAAAATTATTTCCACTATTAGAATATCAAAGAAGGAGGTAGAGCGTGTCCGAGAAAGAAGGATATGAAGTAATAAAGTTTGTGGAGCGGGGAAATGATTGCTATATAGTTGCTGACTATGTAGAGGGAGTTACCTTATATCATTGGATACAACTGCATAAAGAGTTGGAAAAGGTGATATTAAACAAGTGGATTAGGGAATTAATCCGGCAGTTAAGTTTATTTCGAAGGCAGAAAGATAATCCGAAATATACTTATTTGAATCCGCATTGTATTGTGATAACGGAAGAAAAAGAAATTATGCTTTTTTATCCCGGAGAAAATGTTCCACGTTTAAAAGGAAAATTTGCAAAACAGTTTCAATCTGATAGTCCTACTCAGGACGTTGATTTATATTGTCTGGGAAGGACAATACAATTTATTATGGCACATGAGGAATGTGTCCCACATCTGAAGAAAAGAGAAGAAATAAGACTCTTAACATTTATTAAGAAATGTCTGGAAAGTAACCGCAAAAAACAATTAAAAAATATTTTTTCATTAGAGAAAAAGTCGATTAAAAAGAAAATAAAATGGATACCCATTGTGTTGGGAAGCGCTATTTTTGTTATCGGTATAACCGTTTCCACGGAAAAAGAAAAAAAGCCGTGTAAAAATGAAACCGATTATTTTGAACTGGGAATGTATTATTTTTTGGAACAGAAAGATTATACGCAAAGTAAATTATATTTTCAGAAGGCAAAAAAGCAGGAGAAAAGTGCAGATGCTTATGTGAAATTATCGGAGTTTATGCTGAATCAGTCTGATGATAAAGATATGGAAAAAGTTTTAAGAAAGATAGAGAAAGAAGCGGATAAAGAGAAAAAAATAGAGAAAAAGCTGATGTTGGCAAGAGGTTGTGTGTTGCTGGAAATGGATTGGGCATATGAAATGATTGTGGAAATGTATTTGAACAATCCGCAGGAAGTTTCAGAAGAACGATTGAAAGAATGGAATGAATATAAAGCGCTGGCATATGAAAAACTTTCTTTATGGAAAGAAGCGGGAACGCAGTATCGGATTTTAAATGAGCAGGAAAAGAAAAGAGAAGAGAAAGAAAAGATGTACAGAGAAAAATATATGGAGATGGATATAAATTATTTGAAAGAACTGTGGAAGGAAGAGTCTTTTACTATGGAAGAAAAACAAAGTATTTTGCAAAATATGGTAAAGGAAAATCCGCAGATGAAAGAAGAAGAGTCCTTTATACGATTTCTACAGGATAATCATATTCAGATTTAAGGGAGGTTAATATGAACAGAAGAAAATTAGGTGTAATTATTTTTATATTGCTTATTCTTTATGGTCTAAGTGCGATGGCTGTTGCCGAGGAGGGAGAGGAAGAACTACATATTGAATACGAAGAGCCAAACGGAAAAAATCAGTATTATACGAAAAAACCGACGGTAACCGTTTATCATGGAGGCAAAGATGTTATAACGAAAATTCAACTGAAACAGGAAGAGGAAATACTGTTGGAGAAAACGATAGATAATGGGGAAAAAGAGTTTCGGATTGAAGGTGAAGAATTTAAGGAAGGCAGGCATATATTGTGTGTATGGCAGGAAAATGAAAAAGGAGAAGTGATAGAGGAAACGAAAATAGAAAGAGAATTTCATATTGATACTGTTTCGCCTGAAAAAACAGTATTTCAATACGAGGGGAGCAGCGAAGGAGAAATATTATATTTTCAAAAAGAAACAGTAGTAAAATTACAGGCAAAAGATAATGGAGCAGGCGTAGAAAATATTTTTTATCAGATAGGAAAAGGGGAAACAAAGAAGGAGAGTGCAGATGAGATACAGATAGAACTGCCTAAAGAATTTAAGGGGGAAATTACCGCATGGGTGGAGGATAAAGCGGGAAATCGGGGAGATACGGCAGTATCGAAATACATTGTATGCGATGCAAAACTGCCGCAGATAGAAATACATACGGATCTGGAAGAAGGAAAATGGTATTCTCAAAATGTAAACGCAGAGATTATAGTGGAAGAAAATGGTGTTTCATCAGGGGTAGCATCTATCCGCTGCTATTTTAACGGGAAACTGGTAAAAGAAATTGAAAAACTGCCGGAGTTTTGCCAAAGTGAGCGGGTGAAACTGCAAATCAAAGAACTTGGAGAACTTTTAGTTGAAGTAAGGGATTATGCAGGTAATATTTCATGGAAAAAGCAAAAAATGCTTATTGATAAGGAAAAACCGGAGATTACTGTTTCAGGAAGTTATCCGAATATGATTACGAGCAGGACGGTGCATTTAGAAATCAGTGCAAAGGACAGAAAGCAGTTACAGGAAGCCTCTTTTATAGTAAAAAGAAAAAATGATGCAGGAGAAAGTGTTTTCTCAGAGAAAAAAGAAACAAAGTTTGTAAAGAATAGTTGGATAACAGATTTGGAAATTGAGGAAGACGGTATTTATACCATCGAACTAAAAGCCGTTGATATGGCAGGAAATGTGGAGAGAAAAGAGGAAAAGATAATTGTTGATAAGACAAATCCGATTATTCGCTATGTGGAGGATTTGGACGGGAAATGGATAAAGAGTTTTGAATGGAGGTACCCGCTTTCAGAGTTTATTTTTGATTTAACAAAATTTCGATATGAAATTCGGCTGGACGGGAAAATGCAGACATTGTTTCTGACTGAAAGAAAAGAGGGAAAACATATATTTTATGTAAAGGCGACAGATGTTGCGGGAAATGAAGCGGTTGCAAGAGCAGAATTTGTTATAGACCATACAAAACCTGAAATTTTTGTGGAAGGAGCAGCGGATAACGAATCATATGAAGAAAAAACAGAGATAAAGTTAGGGGTAAAAGACAGTACGGAAAGATTGGAAGAAGTGTGGATTAATGGAGAAAAGCAGAAAACAGATGCGGACAGTAAACTGTTTCGGTTTACTGCAGATGAGATAAGAGACTATAATATAGTTGCGCGCGCAGTTGATCTGGCGGGAAATCAGTCGGTAAAAAATATCAATTTTTCCATTATGGAGAAGAAAAATATATTGGAAAAAGTATTTGCTCCAACTGAGACGGAAAAACCGAAAAATCAAAAGGAGAAGAAAGAACACAAAAAGCAAGAGGTATATCTCATAGCAGGTATTGTAATATTGGCGATGATGGGGATTATGTTCGGATATAAAATGAAAAAAAGACCTCATAAAAGGGAGGATGCCGAGTAACCACTTGCATGATCCTCGGCATATATTATGAAAAAGTTTATTCAAAATAGTATAATGTATACTAACTAATTGGTTTGGTTTATCAAAGTTTCATTTGATAGTATAAGTATATGCGAAAGAAGTGAAGAAAAAGTGTTAAACAAATGAAACTTTTTTGAATGATAAATGAACAAATTGTGAACAACTATTTTCTGAAAGCAAAATGTGGAAGTCCGTTTTGCATAGGAATTTCCACTTCTCCCTGAATAAGCGGTGAGGCGTAATTGATAAATTCATCGCTTATATTTGAACCGTTTTCCGTAATCCAGTCAATAGGAACCCCTTTTTCTTTGTTACAGATTGCAGTTACATCTGCTGTTGTGCATTCCATCACATATGGATTGGAAGAAACTCTTTTGAAAGAAATCATTTTCCCTGTTTCTCCTGCGAGGGCAGAGTTTACACCGAAAGCACCGCCTGCAACGGCTTCGTCCAAATCTGTTTTAGAGAGGCAGGAAGAAGAACAGCGCTGGCTTACGTTTAATTCAACTGAGCGGACTTTAACACCTACTTTTTCCTTTACTAAGTTCTCCAAATATTTTCCTGAACCTGTGAGCATTTTATGACCAAATGTATCCACTCCTACATCGCTTGCATATTCGCAGATGAAAGTTCCGTTTCCATCATGAATACCTTCGGATACACATACAATTAAGTTTGTAGTTGTTTCTAAAGAATGTTTTACTTTCTCAATAAAGTCTTCCTGATTAAAAGCAACTTCAGGAAGATAGATAAGAACAGGATTATCTCCTTCAAACTTTCTTGCTAATGCACTGGCAGCAGTGAGCCAGCCTGCGTGTCGTCCCATAATTTCCACGATGGTAACTGATTTTTTGTTATCGTATACAGAAGCATCAATAGCGATTTCACGAACTGTTGTTGCAACATATTTTGCGGCACTGGCAAATCCCGGAGTGTGATCTGTTTCGACAAGATCATTGTCAATTGTTTTTGGAATACCGATGATGCGGATATCACTCTGAACAGATTCGGCATATCTGGACAGTTTGCTTACGGTATCCATAGAGTCATTTCCTCCGATGTAGAAGAAGTAGCCGATATTTTTACTGTTGAATTTTTCAAAAAGTGCAGGATATACAGGATCTGATAAATCTTCAGGTAATTTAAAACGACATGAGCCGAGGTAAGCGCCGGGTGTTGTTTTTAATAATTCCAGTTCGCCTGTAGAAACGAGGGAATTCATTTCCATTACTTCGTCATGAAGAAAACCTTCAATTCCGTTTATCATACCGTATACAATTTCTATATCATCTGATTTTTTTAAGGATTCAGATACAACTCCATATAAACTTCCGTTGATTACAGCGGTAGGGCCGCCGGACTGTCCGACAATTACATTTTTCATTACTAAGTTCCTCCTAATTTATTCTCACTCCAAATAAATGGGTTCATTGGTATTAACTATATTAATATAAATGAAAATAGGAGAATTTACAATAATACAGTTGGAAATTCTCTAAAAATACATTATACTATATAGTATTGTTATAAATGGGAGGTACGAGATGAAATATCTAACTTTTGCAATCCCGTGTTATAATTCAGCGGAATATATGAGCCATGCGGTTGATTCTATTTTAGTTGGGGGAGAAGATGTAGAAATTTTAATTGTCAATGATGGTTCACAAGATGAGACACTGCAGATTGCAAAGAAATATGAAGAAAAATATCCTGATATCATCAGAGTGATTGATAAGGAAAATGGCGGTCACGGTGATGCGGTGAACGCGGGTTTGAGAAATGCGACGGGAAAATACTTTAAGGTAGTAGACAGTGATGACTGGGTGGACGAGCAGTCTTTAAAGAAGATTTTAGATACTTTACATAGTTGGGAAGAGGAGAAGCAGGAAGTAGATATGCTTATTTCTAACTATGTGTATGAAAAAGTCGGTGTGAAGAATAAACGAGTGATCCATTATAGGAATGTTTTGCCGGAAAATAAAATTTTTGGCTGGAGTGATGTAGGGCATTTTGGAATTGCACAGTATATTTTGATGCATTCAGTTATTTATCGGACGGATCTTCTTAAATTAAATCAATTGGAATTGCCGAAACATACATTTTATGTAGATAATATTTATGTGTATTATCCGCTTCCGCATGTAAAGAAAATATATTATTTAGATGTCAACTTTTATCGCTATTATATAGGAAGAGAAGACCAGTCTGTGAATGAGCAGGTAATGATAGGGCGTATTGACCAGCAGATTTTTGTCACGAAAACAATGATAGATATGTATTATCTGCGAAGAATAGGCAATAAAAAGTTGAGAAATTATATGATAAACTATCTGGCTATTATGATGACGGTGTCATCTATCTTATGTATTCGCTCTAAAAAAGAGGAAAACTTGGAGAAGAAGAAAGAACTTTGGAACTATTTAAAAACAAAGGACTATAAAGTATACTGGAAGATTCGATACAGTATATTGGGACAGACCATTAATCTTCCGGGAAAATCAGGAAGAAAAATTTCTTCCTTTGTATATATTGTGGCAAGACAGTTAATCGGATTTAATTAAAAGGTATAAAAATTTGAACGGTATCATATATATCATTTGAGAAATATTTTTCAGGTCGATATATGAATGGACAGAAACTAGAAAATATGTTGAATCTGGCATTAGATGCGACAGAGGAAGAGCGGGAAAAATCACTGGAATTGGACGTGGGTTATAATCCTGTGGAAAGAATATGGGATTTGATTGTGAAATATTCGGGGAACTTGGACAGGGTCAGAGAATTAGGTGCGGAAGTGGTTGAACTGCAGAATGAATTTGCAATTGTTACCATAGCGGAAACTCTGATTGAAAGTCTGGCGCTCCTTCCTGAAATAGAATATATTGAGAAACCAAAACGGTTATTTTTTGAAACAGCAAATGGAAGGCGGGTATCCTGTATCAGTTCGGTGCAGAATGCCCGTCCGTTTTTATTTGGAAAAGGTGTTTTGGTGGGGGTTATTGATTCGGGGATAGCCTATGCAAATGAAGATTTCAGAAAAGAGGACGGAAGCACAAGAATTCGCGTATTGTGGGATCAAAGCATTTCGGGAAACCCTCCTGAACACTACAGCATCGGAACAGAATATACAGAGGAACAGATTAATGACGCATTGCGGCAGGAAAGCAGAAGTGAACAGTTGAAAATTGTTCCGAGTATAGATACGTCGGGACACGGGACGGCAGTGGCGGGGATTGCTGCGGGAAATGGCAGGGGCAGCGTCGGAAATGTTCAAAAGGGGGTTGCGTCAGAGAGTGAGTTGGTTATAGTCAAATTGGCAAGTCCGAGAAAAGACGGATTTCCAAGAACAACGGAGTTAATGCAGGCGATTGATTATGTTGTGCGAAAAGCGAGAGAATTTGAGATGCCTATAGCAATCAATATCAGTTTTGGAAACACCTATGGGTCACATGACGGAACGAGCCTGTTGGAGAGGTTTATCGATGACATTTCTAATTATTGGAAGAGCGTTATTTGTATAGGGAGTGGAAATGAGGGAGCGAGTGCAGGACATACATCAGGACAGGTGCAGAGGGGAGTTGACACGGTTGTCCAGTTGGCAATACAGGAAAGCGAGCAGACGGTAAACTTACAATTATGGAAACAATATTCTGATGTTATGGAAATTTCATTAATTTCTCCATCAGGTGTGCGAATAGGACCGTTTCAGGAGATTTTAGGTTCACAGAGATTTTCAATAGGAAAAACGGAATTACTTGTTTATTATGGCGAGCCAAGTCCTTATAGTACGAACCAAGAAATTTATATTGATTTTCTTCCAAAGGATACATATATTACGGCAGGTATATGGGAGATTGTTTTAACACCGCGACAGATAGTCACGGGAGAATTTGAAATGTGGCTTCCTAGTGAAAATGTATTGAATAAAGGAACGGCCTTTTTATACCCGTCAGAGAGAAAGACATTAACGATTCCATCAACGGCAGACAGAGTTATATCGGTTGGTGCGTATGATGCGTTGACATTTACTTATGCAGATTTTTCGGGACGTGGAGGAGATGGAAAACCGGATTTGGTTGCTCCGGGAGTTCGGGTTGTTGCTCCGACAAGGGAGGGAACTTATGAAGCAGTGAGCGGAACATCTTTTGCCACTCCGTTTGTGACGGGAGGGGCAGCACTTTTGATGGAGTGGGGAATTGTGCAGGGAAATGATCTGTATTTGTATGGGGAAAAGGTGAAGGCGTATTTACAACGGGGGGCTAGACCGCTGCCTGCTTTTACAGAGTATCCGAACAGGCAGGTGGGATATGGAGCGCTGTGTGTGCGGGATAGTTTACCGTTTTTCTAAAAAATTGATACGCCCTGCAATGCGGAATGATACCTTGCAAGTCGTTATAATTTGAATTTTCATAGTCTTCTCCCGCTGAATGTGTTATAATAAAAAGCAGTTGTTTCATGACAAAAAGAAAAGAAGCAGTTGAAAGGAAATGATGAACATCATGGTGAAAAGTATTAAAAAGCGGGACGGGAGAATTGTTCTGTACGATGAAAGTAAAATTGCATCAGCCGTTTTGAAGGCGATGGAGGCGGCGGGAGAAGGAGATGCGACAGATGCCGCGCAGGTTGCAAATGATGTGCATATGGAACTGGAGAAACTTCCGGAAGATATGCCGCCTCAGATTGAACAGGTTCAGGACGCTGTAGAGAGGGAATTGATGAAAAACGGATTTGAACAGTCCGCAAAGAAATTTATTTTATATCGTGCAAAGAGAACGAATATTCGCGAGGCAAATACGAGTCTGATGAGAACGATTGATGAAATCACAAATGTCGACGCGCGCTTAAGTGACATGAAAAGAGATAATGCGAATATTGATGGGAATACGTCTATGGGAAGTATGCTTCAGATTGGGGCTGCGGGGGCAAAAAGTTACAATGCGGCATATCTGCTGACGGAAGAGCAGGCAAAGGCATATTTAAACGGAGACATACATATTCACGATTTTGATTTTTACTCGCTGACAACAACCTGTACACAGATTGATATTGTGAGATTGTTTAAAGGCGGATTTTCTACAGGACACGGCGTAATCCGTGAACCGCAGAGCATTCATAGTTATGCAGCGCTGGCAGCGATTGCCATTCAGTCAAATCAAAATGACCAGCACGGAGGACAAAGCATTCCAAATTTTGATTATGGGCTGGCAAAAGGTGTTGCAAAAACATTTGCGAAACTGTATACGGTAAAGTTGACGGAATCACTGGAAGATGCGTTGGAATCAGACAACGAGTCGGAGATAGTAAAAGAAATTTTGCAGCAGGCAACAGAGGAATTCGGACACAGGCCGTGTTTGGAGAAAGATGAGGAAGCGTTTGATGCTTTTATTGCGGAGGAACTTATCGGACGATGCGGTTTAGACACGCATAAGGCGAAACAGGTTGTGGCTACAACGAGAAGAAGAGCGGTGAGACAGACGGAGAATGAGACGTATCAGGCAATGGAAGGATTTGTGCATAACTTAAATACAATGCACAGCCGTGCGGGAGCGCAGACCCCGTTTTCTTCCATAAACTATGGAACGGATACATCTCCGGAGGGACGTATGGTTATCCGGAATGTTCTTTTGGCAACTGATGCGGGGCTGGGCAACGGAGAAACCTGTATTTTCCCTATACACATTTTTAAAGTAAAAGAGGGCGTAAATTATAATGAGGGTGACCCGAACTATGATTTGTTCCGGTTAAGTTGTAAAGTCAGTGCGAAACGGCTTTTTCCGAATTATGTCTTTTTGGATTCGCCTTTCAATCTGCAATATTATAAGCCGGGACACCCGGAAACAGAGGTTGCAACAATGGGGTGCCGTACCCGTGTAATCGGAAACTATTGCCATAAAGATAAAGAGATTTCGTATTCCAGAGGTAATCTTTCCTTTACATCTCTTAATCTTCCGAGAATAGCCATTGAAAGTAATCATGACGAGAAAGTTTTTTATGAGAAACTGGACAAGATGATGGAATTGGTTGCGCAACAGTTGTATGACAGATTTGAGATTCAGGCGAAGAAACACGTTTACAATTATCCATTTCTTATGGGACAGGGCGTGTGGCTTGATTCGGACAAGTTGGGACCGAACGATGAAGTGCGTGAAGTGTTAAAACATGGAACGCTGTCTATTGGATTTATCGGACTGGCGGAAACGCTGACGGCGCTTTACGGTCATCATCACGGGGAAAGCGAGGAGATGCAAAAGAAAGGTCTTGAAATTATCGGACATATGAGAGAATTTACGGATCGGGAATCAGAGAGAAGAAATCTGAATTATACGTTGTTGGCAACTCCGGCGGAGGGACTTTCCGGAAGATTTGTGAAAATGGATAAAAAGCGTTATGGTGTTATTAAAAATGTAACGGACAGAGAATACTATACAAACAGTTTTCACGTTCCGGTTTGGTACGATATTTCCGCCTACGATAAAATATATAAAGAAGCCCCATATCATGCTCTGACAAATGCGGGACATATCAGTTATGTGGAATTGGACGGAGACACTGCAAAGAATGTGGAGGCATTTGAGAGTGTTATTCGCTGTATGCACGATGCGGGAATCGGCTATGGAAGTGTGAACCACCCGGTTGATCGTGATCCGGCCTGCGGATATGTAGGCGTGATTGATGATGTCTGCCCGAGATGCGGAAGACGTGAAGGGGAGGCAATCAGTGAAGAAAAATTGGAGGAACTTCGTAAACTGTATCCGAATATGCCGCAATTTTACGGTTGTGAATAAAGGAGGAAGAAAGATGGAACAGAGAAACAGATTAGGACAAGATGTTGGGTTTGAACGTATCAGAAGAATTACCGGATATTTAGTGGGAACAATGGATAAATGGAATGACGCCAAAAAAGCGGAGGAGAAAGACCGTGTAAAACACGGACTTGGAAAAACAAATGCTTAGACTTGCAGGGATTGTAAATGACAGTATTGTGGACGGACCGGGAATACGGATAACTATTTTCGGTCAGGGTTGCCCACATCATTGTCATGGCTGCCAGAACCCGGAAACGTGGAGTGATACGGACGGTACGTTAGTGGACGAGCGGGAAGTCGTGCAGATGATAGAGACGAATCCATTGGCGAAAGGGGTAACTTTTTCCGGTGGAGAGCCGTTTGCACAGGCGGAAAGTTTCAATGTTTTGGCGGAATTGTTAAAAGATAAAGGATATGAAGTGGCAAGTTATTCAGGATATACCTTTGAAGAATTGTTAAATGGCACGGAGGAACAGAGAGGGCTTCTGAAGAAAATTGATGTGTTGATTGACGGAAGATATGAAGAGGATAAAAAAAGTCTGAACATTATCTACAGGGGAAGTGTCAATCAGAGAATAATAGATGTGCCGGAAAGTTTAAAACAGGGAACGGCTGTTGAGATAACGGGCGGCCGCTGGGCAGGAGAATATTTATAGAGGTGTCGCATGGCGGCACCTCGTTTTTGTGTATATGGAAGTTATAAAGTAACCAATGTCGGTGTATGTCCGGTATATGTAAGGAATTTTTCTAAAATATCGGAAGTTTTAAGTTTTAAACTGGAAGTATTTACGCAAGGGTGACAGCCTATATATTCACCTTCCAGTAAATCTTTATCAATAATTAGAGTCACCTGTTTTTCCACATCGTTCATCAAGCCGAGTACACTGACTGAGCCGGGAGTAATATCGAGAAATTTCTCCATATATTCCGCCTCGGCAAAAGAAAGACGGGAAATACCGAGTTGTTTTGATAAGTTTTTTGTCAGAAATTTTTTATCTCCGGGCATGAGAAGGAGAAAGAAAGTCGTTTTCTGCCGGTTGCAGAGAAAAAGATTTTTACACATGGTTACCTGCAGTTTCTCATCTATTTTCTCGCATGCCTCCATTGTATCGGCAACTTCGTGGTCCATACGTTCAAAAGGAATTTGTAGTTTTTCCAGCAATTGATACACACGCATTTCTTTTGGAAGCCGGTGATTATCTGTTGGAGCAGTTGTAAATATTTCGTCCATAATGGGAATCCTCCTTATATATTGTCTGTTGTCAGTATAGACAATTTCAGGGGAAATGACAAGTTGAAGAGAGAAAATGTTCGTGGTAAAATAGTGAGTCAGAAGAAATAAAAGAAGGGGAAGAAATGAGAAAGTTATTAAAATATTTAAGGCATTACAAAAAAGAAAGTATTATTGGCCCGCTGTTCAAATTATTGGAAGCATGTTTTGAATTAACGGTTCCGATTATTATGGCGAGAATGATTGATGTGGGGATAAAAAATCAAAATATGTCATTTGTGTGGAAAATGGGTGGAATTTTAGTTGCTTTTGGTGTGCTTGGACTTGCATGTTCCCTCACTGCCCAATATTTTGCAGCGAAAGCAGCTGTAGGATTTGGAACGGAACTGAGAGAAGACTTCTTCAGGCATATCGGACGCCTTTCCTACCGTGAACTGGATATGGTGGGAAATGCCACGCTTGTGACGAGGATAACAAGTGACATCAATCAGGTACAGTCAGGGGTAAATCTTGTACTCCGATTATTTTTGCGCTCTCCTTTTATTGTGGTGGGAGCGATGGCGATGGCGTTTACCATCAGCGTAAAACTGGCGTTGATTTTTGTTGTGGCAGTGCCGCTTCTTTCCGTAGTCATTTACGGAATTATGATATGGACAATACCGTTATATAGAAAAGTGCAGAAAAGACTGGAAAAGGTTATGCTGATGACGAGAGAAAATCTGTCGGGAGTTCGTGTTGTCAGAGCGTTTCGCATGCAGGAAAGGGAAAAAGAGGAGTTTCGTCAGGAGACGAAAAATCTGATGCATATGCAGATTTTCGTGGGGAAAATATCGGCGCTTTTAAATCCGATAACCTATTTGATTGTAAACGGGGCGACGATTTTAATTGTGTGGTTCGGCGGTCAGGAAGTTTATTACGGTAATCTTTCTCAGGGAGAAATAGTGGCGCTTGTAAATTATATGTCACAGATTCTGCTTGCACTGGTTGCACTGGCAAATTTAATTATCACATTTACAAAAGCGCTCGCATCGGCAGAGCGTATCAATGAAGTGCTTGCGCTGGAGACATCAATTCACGGTGGAGACGGTGTGGCAGAAGAAACGAAAAACGGTGAAATGAAAATTGAATTGGACAAAGTGAGCATGATGTACTACGGAGATAAGGAAGAAGTTCTATCAGATATTACCCTGTCCGTAAAGAGAGGAGAAACAGTTGGTATTATCGGCGGAACCGGATCGGGAAAAACAACGCTTATCAATCTTCTGCCAAGATTTTATGATGTCTTTTCGGGAAGTGTGAAGATAGACGGAAGAGATGTAAAAGAGTATGATTTAACAGCGTTGCGGGAGAAATTTGGCATTGTGCCGCAGAAGGCAGTTTTATTTCACGGGACAATCCGTGACAATATGCTGTTTGGAAATGAAAATGCCTCCGATGAGGAAATCTGGGAGGCTCTTCGCATCGCGCAGGCGGGAAACATAGTGAAAGATAAGGAAAAAGAGTTGGATACCATTGTGCAGGAAGGCGGAAAAAATCTATCCGGCGGTCAGAAACAGCGCCTGACAATAGCGAGGGCATTGGTGAGAAAACCGGAGATACTGATTTTGGACGACAGTACATCGGCGCTTGATTTTGCCACAGATGCAAAGTTGAGAAAAGCGATAGCGAAACATACGGATTCCATGACGGTCTGCATTGTCTCGCAGAGAGTAATGTCTATGATGAAAGCGGACAAGATTTTTGTTTTGGATAAAGGAAAACTTGTGGGCAGCGGAACTCATGGGGAACTGCTGAAAAACTGTGAAGTGTACAGGGAAATCTGTTCTTCTCAACTTTCTAAGGAGGAGGTGTCCGACCATGCGTAAACAATATGACACGATAAAGAAAGTGATTTATCTGCTGAAACCATATTTGCCGATTCTCATCTTATCGCTTGGGTTTGCCGTAGCGACAGTTCTCTGTACGCTGTACGCACCGATTCTTATCGGGCAGGGAGTAGATTTGATTTTAGGAAAAGGAAAAGTAGATTTTCAGGGGATAACGGAGATTTTAATGAAGTTGGCAGCGGTGACAATTCTTACAAGTATAACGCAGTGGCTGATGAATTTGTGTAATAACCGCATCACATATCGGGTTGTGAATGACGTGAGGACAGATGCATTTGAACATTTACAGAAATTGCCCCTAAAATATATTGATTCACATCAGTATGGCGAAATTATAAGCAGGGTTATTACAGATGTGGAACAGTTTTCTGACGGATTGTTGATGGGATTTTCACAGTTATTTACGGGAATAGTGACTATTGTAGGAACACTTATTTTCATGGTGTCCATTCATTTTCAGATTTCACTGATTGTTATTTTGATCACACCGCTTTCTTTCTTTGTGGCAGGTTTTGTGGCAAAGAAAACATATATGATGTTTCGGAAACAATCGGAGGTTAGGGGGGAATTGACTTCCCTCACCGACGAGATTGTGGGAAATCAAAAAATCGTACAGGCATTTGGATATCAGGACAGAGCGATGAAACGCTTCAAGAAAGTGAATGAAGAATTGAAAGACTGTAGTGTAAAAGCTATTTTCTTTTCTTCCATAACAAATCCGACAACCCGATTTATCAACGGACTTGTCTATGCGGGTGTAGGGATTACCGGAGCGATTTTTGCCATTCACGGAAGAATCAGTGTCGGTCAGTTATCAAGTTTCTTAAGTTATGCAAATCAATATACGAAGCCGTTTAATGAGATTTCCGGTGTTGTCACGGAACTGCAAAATGCGTTGGCGTGCGCAAGACGGGTATTTGATTTTATGGAAGAACAGGAAGAAAAAGACGATGCAAAAGAGAAAGAAATATTGGAAAAGGCAGATGGAAATGTGGAATTAAAAGAGGTGTCTTTTTCATATCAGCCTGACAAAGAGTTGCTAAAAAATCTGAATCTCAATGTAAAAGCCGGACAGAAAATTGCCATTGTAGGACCTACGGGGTGTGGCAAGACAACATTGATTAATCTTCTAATGCGTTTCTATGATATAGACAGCGGTAAAATGGTTGTCAGCGGCAGAGATGTAAAGGATATAACAAAGGACAGTCTGCGTGCGAACTATGGAATGGTTCTGCAGGAAACATGGTTAAAGTCATGCAGCATTGCCGATAATATTGCATATGGAAAGCCCGATGCCACAAGAGAAGAAATTGAGCGGGCGGCAAAGAAGGCATTTGCTCACGGGTTCATACAGCGAATGGAAAACGGATACGATACCATTATCACGGAGGAGGGAGGAAATCTTTCTCAGGGGCAGAAGCAGTTAATCTGTATAGCGAGAGTTATGCTGCAGTTACCTTCCATGCTCATCTTAGATGAGGCGACCTCTTCCATAGACACGAGAACGGAAGTAAAAGTACAGGACGCTTTCCGACAGATGATGGAGGGAAGGACAAGTTTTATCGTGGCACACAGACTTTCCACCATACAGGAGGCAGACTGTATTTTGGTGATGCGTGACGGAAATATTATTGAACAGGGAAAACATGAAGAATTATTGCAAAAAGAAGGCTTTTACGCAGAACTGTATAAAAGCCAGTTTCATTAAAGTATCTGACAGGTCAGACGGGTGATGTAATCTTCCTCCTTCTGGAAGGTAAGGCTGTCAAATATACAGTCTTCATAAAAGTAGTCCCCAAGTGAGAGAGAATTGTCCTTCGCAAAACTTAACATTTTTTTATAAGTATTCCCCATTGTCTTCCAATGTCCTCTGTGGTAGGCAACAAGGTAGTCCCCTTCAGGTTTTATCTGATAGGGGATTTTTTTTGGTTTTTCGTCCAATAATTCATAGAAAATGCGGTAGCGGTGAAAAACCCCGTTTTGAATATCGGTCGTATTTTGTCTGTATCCGATGGGATCAAGACTTTTTACCCCATTTTCCTCACAGTAATTAAACAATTCCCCGATTTTTTCTGCCCAAACACGCTCATCGTCCAGTGTCGATTCCGATTGTATCATATATTTTTCAGATTCATGTACAACGGAAACTTTCTCAATATTTGTCTGAAGTAGTGTATCAATATGGCAGCGTTTTTTCTCTATCCAGTTTTTCATGTGTGTCAATTTTTTAATCTGCTTATCAATAAGCTGACTTTCTTTCTGAAAAAGTTCCAAAAGATGATGAGGACTTCGGCTGTTCATATATGTTTTGATTTCTTCCAAAGGCATATTCAGTTCTCGCAGAATTTGAATGACATCAAACGCTTCCAACTGTTCTAATGAATAAAAACGATAACCGTTTTCTGCCTTTATGTCGGGAGAAAAAAGCTGAATCTTATCGTAGTAAAAGAGAGTATGTTTTGTCACTCCCGTCAGTTTTGCAAATTCCCCTGTTGTTAAATATCTGTTTGAATTCATGTTAGCCTCCTCTTGACTATAGACTTACTCTATAGTTTATCATAGTATGCGTGATGCGTAAATATATATGGAAAAGGGGGACATAGTATGTCAAATTCAATTTCAAAGGAGTTTAAATTCTTTTCGCTCCTTCGTTTTGCATTTCCGACTATGGTTATGATGGTATTTATGTCACTATATACAATCGTGGACGGAATTTTTATTTCAAGGCTGGTGGGGACAGACGCTCTTTCGGCGACGAATATCGTCTATCCTGCGATTAGTTTATTGATTGCCATAGGAGTTATGCTGGCAACGGGAGGAAGTGCCATTATTGCGAAAAAATTAGGAGAAAAGAAAGAAAAAGAAGCGTGTGAGGATTTTTCTTTTCTTGTTTTGGCAGCAGTTGTCATCGGAATTATTTTTATGGTTTTTGGAAATCTGTTTATCAATCCGATTGTGCGCCTGCTCGGAGCGACGGACGTTCTTATGGATTACTGTGTAGGATATTTGAGTGTCTGTCTGTTTTTAGCGCCTGCCTGTATACTGCAGTTAGTGTTTCAGACGTTCTTTGTGACGGCGGGGAAACCTGTCTTGGGACTTGCCCTCACAATAAGCGGTGGGATTGCAAACATGATTTTGGATTATGTGTTTATGGGCGTATTTCATATGGGAGTAGAAGGAGCGGCGCTTGCCACGGGGATCGGACAGTTAATTCCGGCTTTGGCAGGTATAATATATTTTCTTTTTGTCCGTCATTCACTCTATTTAGTGAAACCGAAAATAAGATGGTCTGTCTTGGCGGAAAGTTCTTTTAACGGTTCATCAGAAATGGTGACAAACCTTTCAGGGGCAATCGTAACCTTCCTATATAACATTATGATGTTGAAGTTAGTCGGAGAAGCGGGTGTTGCCGCGATTACCATTGTTCTGTACGGGCAGTTTTTATTTAATGCGCTGTACATGGGATTTTCGATGGGCGTTGCTCCTGTTATCAGTTACAACTACGGCAGCGGAAATCAGAGACTGTTAAAGAGGATTTTTAAAATCTGCGTTGGGTTTATCGCGATTTCCTCCATTATTGTGACTGTATTTGCTCTGGTAATGTCACCGGTCATCGTGGAGATTTTCACTCCGGTAGGAACGGAGACATATGCACTTGCCAAGACGGGATTTTTCCTGTTTTCTTTAAACTTTGTTTTTGCGGGAATCAATATTTTTTCTTCTTCTATGTTTACCGCATTTTCGGACGGAAAAACTTCTGCGATTATTTCTTTTGTCCGCACATTTGTTTTGATAGTGATAAATATTCTTGTACTTCCTACGTTAATTGGAGTAAACGGAGTGTGGCTTTCCGTACCTCTTGCGGAATTTATGAGCGTATTTTTGTCAGGGTATTTCTTTATCAGGAAGAAAGGAAAATACAATTATATGTAGATAGCATTTGCCTATTGACAAATGAAAAAGAAAAGCGTATTGTATTAGCATACTAATACAATAGGAAAGGGGAGGGAAAGATGATTGAGATTAAAAACCTTACCAAAGTATTTAAACTAAACAAAAAACAAATGAAAGAATCAAAGACGAAGAGCAATACAAAAGTTGCGGTGGATAATTTAAGCCTGACTGCAAATAACGGAGAAATCTACGGTCTGTTGGGACCAAACGGTGCAGGAAAGACAACGACGCTCAGATGTATTGCAACAATCATAAGAGCGACAGATGGGGAAATTTATGTGGCGGGACACGAAGTACAGAAAGAGGCGGAGGCTGTCCGCAACAGTATCGGTTTTCTGACAAGCGACATTAAACTGGATCCTCAGTTTTCACCGGACTATATGTTTGATTTTTTTGGAAGATTACATAATGTGCCAAAAGATGTACTGCGGGAGAGAAAAGAGGAACTGTTTACTTATTTTGGTATCAAGGATTTTGCTCATAAGCAGATTAAAGAATTGTCAACAGGTATGAAACAGAAAGCAGCCATCGCGGTTAGCTTAGTACATGATCCGGAAATTGTTATTTTCGACGAGCCGACAAACGGACTGGACATTGTGACGGCGAGAAGTGTTACGGATTATTTGAAGAAATTAAGAGACGAGGGAAAACTCGTTATTGTTTCCACCCATATTATGTCGGAGGCGGAGAAACTCTGTGACAGGATCGGGGTTATCATCGACGGAAAGAAAGTGGCAGAGGGAACCCTTGCCGAATTATTGGAAAGAACACATACAGATGATTTGGAAGATGCTTTCTTTGAACTGTATAAGGCGAGAAAGGGGGAAGCATAAATGAGTGGAATAAAAGAAATTTTCAAAAAAGAGATTGTCCGTGTATTTAAGGACAAAAAAATGGTATTTTCCGTATTCATTCTTCCGGTTGCCGCAATGCTCGGTGTACTGTATTTAATGGGAAATATTATGAGCAATATGCAGGACGACATTGAAGCGCATAAGTCCAAAGTATATATACAAAATGAACCGGCAGGATTTCAGGCATTTTGTGAGAGTGCAAAACTGGATATGCAAGTGGAAAATTCGGGGAATATAACAGAGAAACAGGAAAAGAAAATCAAACAGGAATTGAAAGACGGGAAGGCAGACTTGTTTATCGTATTCCCGGAAGGATTTGAAGAGGACATTAAAAACTATAAAAATGGGGACAAAGTTCCGCAGGTAACTGTCTACCACAATCCATCGGAGGAGTATTCTCAGGCAGCATACAACAAAATCGGAGTGCAGACGCTTGAGGCATACAGACAGACATTACTGAATGAAAGAGTTGGAGACATGAGCCGTATTTCCATTTTTACGGTAAATGCCGACACAAAAGAGACGATTATTCAGGACGACAATAAGGCGGGAGCGAAAGCGCTTGGAACAATGCTTCCATATCTTTTAACTCTTCTTTTATTCGCCGGAGCAATGTCAATCGGAACGGATATGATTGCAGGGGAGAAAGAAAGAGGAACGATGGCAAGCCTTTTGGTTACTCCGATAAAAAGAAGTTCGATTATTTTTGGAAAAGTGTTCGCCCTGATGGTAATATCAGGAATATCTGCAGTTGTTTCCGTTGTGGGAATGGTTGTAAGTATGCCGATTATTCAGGATCAGATGATGGGCGGAGCGACACAGGGAATGGATATGAAATGGAGTACGCAGCAGATTATTATGCTGGCAGTATTGATTATTGCACTGGCATTTCTGTATGCAACGATTATTGCTCTCGTATCCGTATTTGCAAAGACAATTAAGGAAGCAAACTCGTTTGTTATGCCGGTGTACATGATAGTTCTTGTAGTTGGATTACTGACAATGTACACGACAAAAGATCCGACAATGTCTTCATATTTTATTCCGTTCTATAACAGCGCCATTACACTGCAGGGTATTCTTACGCAGGAAGTGACAATGGTACAGTATGGAATCACCCTCGCCATTACATTGGGTGCAGGACTTGTTCTGACAGGTGTAATTGCAAAAGCATTTGAAAGCGAAAAAGTAATGTCAGCATAAGATTTATGATAGGCCGCATATACTACTAATAATATCAATAAGATAGGACGGTAGTGTATGCGGCTTTGTGAATTAAGAGAGAAAGAAGTGATTAATTCATGTGATTGTAAACGGCTTGGCTGTGTGGTGGATTTGGAAATTAATTTGTGTACCGGAAATGTAGAGGCAATTATTATTCCCGGACCGGGGCGGATATGCGGTTTTCTCGGCAATGACTCGGAGTATGTAATTCCGTTTGAATGTATTAAAAAAATAGGGGAAGACATTATTTTGGTGGAGATAAAAGAAGAAAAATTTCTGAAAAACTGTAAATATTGACAAGTTTCAGACGAACTTATATACTAGAGAAAACGAGTGAAAAGAGGGAAGAGAAATGAAATGCCCATATTGTAATCATGCGGATACAAGAGTTATCGATTCAAGACCGGCGGAGGACGGAACTTCTATTAGAAGAAGGCGTTCATGTGATGAGTGTGGCAAACGTTTTACCACATATGAGAAGATAGAGACCATTCCGCTTATCATTATTAAGAAAGACAATAATAGAGAACAGTATGATCGTTCAAAAATAGAGGCGGGCGTTCTTCGTGCCTGCTACAAACGTCCGGTTTCAGCGGAGGAGATACAGAAAACAATTGATGCTGTTGAGACGGAGATTTTTAAAAGAGAGGAGAAAGAAATTTCCAGCACGGTTATCGGAGAGATTGTTATGGAGAAACTGAAAGAATTAGATGCAGTTGCCTATGTAAGATTTGCTTCGGTATATCGTGAGTTCAAAGACGTGAACACATTCATGGCTGAGTTAAAGAAAATATTGGATAAATAAAAAAAGCGGGACAGTTTCCCGCTTCTTTCTATATTATGACAGTTTTTCCAGTATCGTATTTACGATTTCATTTGCCACATCATCTTTCGACATGACGTCAAGAGAACGCTCGCTGTCTTTTGTGATGAGAGTGACGATATTGGTATCCGTACCGAAACCTGCGCCGCTCTGTTTTAAATTGTTTGCAACAATCATATCTGCGTTCTTCTTTTCCAGTTTTCGTCTGGAGTTTTCCAGCATATTTTCGGTTTCCATTGAAAATCCGCATATAAATTGATTTTCTTTTTTGTTTTGTCCTAAATATTGCAGAATGTCATCTGTCCGTTCCAGTGGAATAGAAAGTTCGCTGTCCGATTTCTTCATTTTTTCTTCTGAAACCGTAATAGGGCGATAGTCTGCAACTGCAGCGGATTTGATAATAATATCCTGTGTTTTGGCGTGGCTGCATACAGTGTCAAACATCTCCTTTGCGGATACGACAGGGATAACGTGAACAAACGGTGGAGGGTCAATACTTGTCGGTCCGGTAACTAAAGTCACTTCCGCTCCACGCAGCATACAGTTTCTTGCGAGAGCATATCCCATTTTTCCCGTAGAGTGATTAGTGATATAGCGGACCGGGTCAATCGCTTCGCGGGTCGGACCGGCAGTGATGAGAACACGTTTGCCCTTCATATCTTTTTCAAATGCGATTTCTTTTAAAATATACTGCAGTAATACTTCAGGGGAAGGCATTTTCCCCTGTCCGATGTCTTCACAGGCAAGGAAACCGGTGTCTGCTTCGATGATTTCGAATCCATAGTGCTGCAATTTCTTCAAATTATCCTGCACGATGGGATTGCAGTACATATTTGTGTTCATCGCAGGGGAAACGATTTTTTTGCATCTGCACGCAAGAACGGTCGTGGTGAGCATATCGTCCGCAATGCCGTTTGCCATTTTGCCGATCACGTTGGCAGTTGCAGGGGCAATCAGAACAACGTCCGCACGCTTGGCGATGGAAACGTGTTCCACCTTATGCTGAAAATTGCGGTCAAATGTATCAATCAGACATTTATTTTTTGTTAGTGTCTCAAAAGCAATCGGGTGAATAAAATTTGTTGCATTCTCCGTCATAATTACTTGTACATCACAATGAAGTTTGACGAGCATGCTTGCCAGATTTGCGATTTTATATGCGGCAATCCCACCGGTTACGCCTAGAACAACGGTTTTTCCTTTTAACATAACGTACCTCCGTAATTTTTTCTATGTACGATTGTAGCATAATTTTGAAATGAACGCCAATGCTTTCAATGGAAAAATGGAAAACAAATATTGCGATAAAGAAATTAGCGTGCTATAATTACGCGGTATTGTATTGTATCTCGCAATGAGAATAATAACAAGGAGGAGAAAAAAATGAATAACACAACGAACGGCAGTAAGCCAAACACACAGGTAAAAGGAATGGTTCAGGTTGCACTTTTCGCAGCACTGATTATCATTATGGCTTTTACCCCATTTCTGGGATATATCCCGCTCGGATTTACGAGAGCGACGATTATCCACATACCCGTCATTATAGGTGCTTTGATACTCGGACCGAGAAAAGGAGCGATTTTAGGATTTGTATTCGGACTGACAAGTCTTATCAATAATACGATGAATCCGACAGCGACTTCTTTTGTATTCTCACCATTTTATTCACTGGGAGAAATTCACGGAGGAATCGGGAGCATTATTATCTGTTTTTTACCAAGAATTTTAGTAGGAATCATTCCATATTATGTATATCGGTTTATGACAAAGATAACAGAAAAATGGAAATCGTCCATGATTTTTTCGCTCGGCGTTTGCGGAGTGATAGGTTCACTGACAAATACACTGTTAGTGATGAATCTTATTTTTGTCTTTTTTAAAGATGCCTACGCAATGGCGAATGGTGTGGCGTCAAATGCGGTATATGGATTTATTCTGTCTGTTATAGGGATAAACGGAGTGCCGGAAGCGATTGTTGCAGGAGTGCTTGTTGCTTTTGTGGGCAGAGTATTATTGAAATCAAGAAGTGTGATAGGTTAGGGAGAAGACAATGATTTTAGCAATAGATATTGGAAATACAAATATCGTAATCGGTTGTTGCGATAGGGAAAAAATTTATTTTGTGGAGCGTTTATCGACAAATAATACAAAGACTGAGTTGGAGTATGCAATCAGTTTTAAAAATGTTTTGGAGTTATATCATATCAATCCAAAGGAAATTGAGGGGGGAATTATTTCGTCCGTTGTTCCGCCGATAACGAATATTGTTCGTGCTTCAGCGGAAAAAGTATTGGGAAAATCGGTGAAAATCGTAGGACCGGGAGTGAAAACCGGACTGAATATTTTGATGGACAACCCTGCTCAGGTAGGAAGTGACAGGATTGTAAATGCTGTGGCGGCAATCAATGAATATACGGCCCCTCTTATCATTATTGATATGGGTACGGCGACTACATTTTGTGTCGTAGATGAGAAGAAAAATTATATCGGAGGAATGATCCTGCCGGGAGTTCGCATCTCTCTTGACGCTCTTACGGCGGGAACTTCACAACTTTCCCGCATCAGTATTGAAGCGCCGAAAAAGATTATCGGAAAGAATACGATAGACTGTATGAAGAGCGGAATTATCAATGGAAATGCGGCGTGCATTGACGGTATGATTTCCCGCATTAACAGGGAATTGGGGCAGGAGGCAACCGTTATTGCAACGGGAGGTCTGGCAAAGAAAATTGTTCCTCACTGCGAGCAGAAGATTTGTATAGACGATGAACTTTTATTAAAGGGACTCCGTTTAATTTATGAAAAAAATAAGTAGTGGTATCGTATGAGAAATTATAAAATGATAATTGCCTATGACGGCACAAAATATCAGGGGTGGCAGAGACAATCGGGTACACCGATGACGATTCAGGGTATTATAGAGAAGACGATAGGGGAAGTTGTCGGTTATCCGGTGGAGATAGACGGTTCGGGGAGGACGGACGGCGGTGTCCATGCAGGCGGGCAGGTGGCGAACGTAAGACTTTCCGGAAAAGTGGAAGAGGCAGTATTTCAAGAGAAGTTAAATGAAAAATTGCCGGAGGATATCCGCATTTGCCATGTGGAACTTGTTCTGAACCGTTTTCACAGTCGCTTAGATGCAGTGGCAAAAACATATGAATATGTAGTGGATATGAGAGAGAAAGCCGACGTTTTTACAAGGAAGTACTGTTATCACTACACAAAACCGCTGGAGCCGGAAAAAATGCGGAAAGCGGCAGCGCTGCTAATTGGAAAACACGATTTCTCTGCTTTTACCGATAAAAAAGATGAGAAATCCGCTGTCAGGGAATTGTATGATATACAGATAGAAACATATAGGCAAAAGTTATATTTCCGTTTTTATGGAAATGGATTTATGTATCATCAGGTGCGCATTTTTGTTGGGACACTTCTGGAGGCTGGAGCAGGCGAACGAAGTGTGGAGAGTGTATTGGAAGCATTAAAATCAAAAAAGAGGGTAAATGCGGGATTTTTAGCCCCTGCACACGCTCTTACGCTGAAAGAAGTAGAATATAAAGTTAAGGAGTCGTTAAAATGAAACTTATATCATGGAATGTAAACGGGATACGCGCCTGCGTACAGAAAGGATTTTTGGATTTCTTTCATCAGGCAGACGCAGATATATTTTGTATACAGGAAAGCAAGATGCAGGAAGGACAACTGCAATTAGAGTTAGAAGGGTATCACCAATATTGGAATTATGCTGAGAAAAAAGGATACTCGGGTACTGCTGTTTTCACAAAGGAAGAACCTCTTTCTGTCACTTATGGAATGGGAATTGAGAAACATGACAAAGAGGGAAGGCTGATTACACTGGAATTTCCGGAATTTTACTTTGCGACAGTATACACACCGAATTCGCAAAACGAATTGGCGCGTTTAGATTACCGCATGCAGTGGGAGACGGACTTTTTGGCGTATATGAAGAAACTGGAAGAGAAGAAACCGGTTATTTTCTGCGGTGACTTAAATGTTGCCCACAGGGAAATTGATTTGAAGAACCCAAAAACAAATCGCAAAAATGCAGGATTTACCGATGAGGAGAGAGGAAAATTCGGAGAACTTTTAGATGCCGGATTTATAGATACATTCCGTTACTTTTATCCGGATATGGAAGGTATATATTCATGGTGGTCATATCGGTTTAGGGCGAGAGAGAAGAATGCGGGGTGGAGAATCGACTATTTTTGTGTGTCGGAAAGTCTGCGTGAAAGACTTGCAGATGCGAAAATATTAACAGATATATTCGGTTCGGATCACTGTCCTGTTGAGTTGGATCTAAAATAGGAGGGCATTATGAAGATAAAAGCGAAAGACACGATTGCCATTGTAGTCGATTATCAGGAAAGACTTATGCCGGTCATGTATGAGAAAGAAGCGTTGCTGAAAAATACAGCCATTCTCTTAAATGGACTGAAGGAACTCGGAGTTCCGATTGCAGTTACTCAGCAGTACACAAAAGGACTTGGACCGACCGTAAAGGAGATTGAAAATGTACTCGGAGAATACGAGCCTTTGGAGAAGATAGCCTTCAGTTCATTTGATGCGGTCAAAGAAGCGATAAAAGGGAAAAAATTTGTGATTGTATGTGGAATAGAGGCGCATATATGCGTATTGCAGACATTACTTGATTTAAAAGAAAACGGATACATTCCGGTTTTGGTGGAAGACTGTCTGTCTTCCCGCACGTTACACAACAAACAGATTGCTCTTGAGAGGGCAAAACAGGAGGGCGTTATCTTAACAACGTATGAATCCATACTGTTTGAATTATTGGAAAAGGCGGGAACAGAAACTTTTAAGAAAATACAGGCGTTAATAAAATAGGTGAAAGCATCGTGGCTTTCACCTGTTTTCATTTATCTACCAGCCTCCGTCCATGCCGATGACCTGTCCGGTCATATAGTCGTGTCCGGTCGCAATGTCAAATGTAAGACGGGCAACTTCCCCGGGAAGCCCGAATCGTCCCGCAGGGATTTCTTCTTCCAGAGCGAGACGTTCCGTTGCGTCTAACTGCTTATTCATCACCGTATCAATGGCACCGCAGGCGATGGCGTTGACCTGAATGTTGCTTGGAGCCAGTTCTTTGGCAAGCGCCTTTGTAAATCCGTGTAATCCTGATTTTGCAGCGGAGTAGGCGACTTCGCAGGACGCTCCCACACTGCCCCATATAGAAGAAATCTGTATAATCTTTCCGGATTTCTGCGAAACCATGTGTGGAATCACCTCTTTTGCACAGTAAAAGGCGGAGGAGAGATTTGTCTGCAGCAGCGTATTCCACTCCGCATTTGTCATATCCGTAAGAAGGCCGATGTAGGAGATACCCGCATTGTTAATTAAAATGTCAATTCCATTACAGTGCCGTCTTATGTGCGCAAACATGTCGGCAACATCATCTGGGTTTCCGACGTCACCTACGGCAAGGTGACATTCTCCCATGTGCATTGCGTCAATTTCTTCTTTTACTTTTTCTAAATCAGAAACCGAACGGGTACAGTTTATAAAGACACGGAATCCTTTCTCGGCAAAGAGAAGGGCAATGGCTTTTCCGATGCCTCGAGATGCCCCGGTAACAAGTACATTTCTTTTATCCATATGTTTATTTCCTCCATATATTATCTCTCGATATTATACATGAAAAAAAGGAAGAATCAAAGGAAAATCCTTTTTACACGAATGGAAAAGTGGTATGATAAAACTATAATTGTACAATAGAAAGGGTAATGTCTATGGTAGAAAAAGCAATCCGATTTGCAACGAAAGCACATGAAGGTCAGTTTAGAAAAGGGACGGACAGGCCGTACATTGTTCACCCACTTGAAGTGGGGAAGATTTTATCGGAGATGACTGCCGATGAGGAAGTAATTGCGGCGGGAATTTTACACGATACAATCGAGGACTGTAAAGAAGTGACGGAAGAGATATTAAGACAGGAGTTTGGGGAAAGAATTACAACGATGGTATTGCATGAAAGCGAGGATAAGACAAAAAGCTGGAAAGAAAGAAAAAGTGCAACAATTGAGAAACTGAAAACAGCGCCATTGGAAGTGCAATATGTTGGACTTGCGGACAAACTGTCAAACATAAGAGATATTGACAGAGATTATCCTATATATAAAGAAGAACTTTGGAACCGCTTTCGCATGAAAGATAAGCAGATAATCGGCTGGTATTATAAAGAAATCCAAAAATCCCTTCAAAGTTTAAAAGGGATTCCGCAATATGAGGAATACTGCAGATTGGTGGAGAGAAATTTCGGGTAATCAATGATTGGGTTGATTATCTTTTGTTCTTGCGATAAAATAGTAATGTTAATTTGAGACAGAGGAGAAAACATCAGATGAGAAAAAGAATATTGATGATTGGAACAGGGGGAACGATTGCGTCAAAACAGACGGAAAACGGATTGAAACCGGGATTGTCCTCAGAGGATATTTTGTCCTATATTCCACAGGTAGAACAGGTATGTGAAGTAAGGACAATGCAGGTTTGCAATATAGACAGCACAAACGTAACTCCTGAGCATTGGACAATATTGTCTAAGACGATAGAGGAACAGTATGACAAATACGACGGATTTGTTATCTGTCATGGGACCGATACGCTGGCATATACCGCTTCGGCGCTCTCCTATATGATTCAGCATTCGAGAAAGCCGATTGTAATTACAGGGGCGCAGAAGCCGATTAATATGGACGTGACAGATGCGAAGACGAATCTTTTGGACAGTTTTATTTATGCGGCAGATGATGAATCACAGGACGTCAATATTGTATTTGACGGGAAAGTAATTGTGGGAACAAGGGCGAAGAAGGTAAGGGCAAAGAGTTATAATGCCTTTGAGAGTATTAATTTCCCATACGTTGCGGTTATTCAGGACGGTAATATTATTCGTTATATTCCGACGATACCGCATAAGAGCCGGGTAAGGTTTTATCATGAGATGAAAAACAGCATTTATGTATTAAAACTGATACCGGGAATGAAAGCGGATATTTTGTCCTATATTTTTAAAGACTATGACTGTATTGTTATTGAAAGTTTTGGAGTGGGCGGAATGCCGGAAAGTATCGTGCATGAATTTTATGAGCAGATGTCTGCATGGAAAGAAAAAGAGAAATTGGTTGTGATGACAACCCAGGTTGCAAATGAGGGAAGCAACATGACAGTGTATGAAGTCGGACAAAAGGTAAAACAGGACTTTGACCTGATAGAAGGGTACGACATGACACTGGAATCCATCATTACAAAACTGATGTGGATTATGACATTGCCCGGTTTGCATTTTGATGAAATCAAGAAAACATTTTATCAGACAATGAATCATGACATTTTATTTAAGGAAAACTAAGCGGAGGAAAACATGGATAAGAAAAAGTTTATCAGAGAATATGGCATCATTACACTTGGTATCTTCATTATTTCTATGGCAGTATATTTTTTCATGATACCGAGTAATGTTATCGTGGGAAGTTTGTCCGGTCTTGTTATCGTGCTTGCAAACTTTATTCCACTTCCAATATCCGTAATGACATTTATTTTAAATGCAGCATTGCTTATTATCGGATTTATTTTTATCGGAAAGGAATTCGGAGCAAAAACAGTGTACACATCTGTCATGCTTCCTGTATTTTTATTTGTATTTGAAAAAATTGTGCCAAATAATAAATCTTTAACGGGAGATATTTTAATTGATACGATTTGTTATGTGCTTGTCGTAAGCGTGGGACTTGCTATGTTGTTTAATGCAAATGCCTCATCGGGCGGACTTGATATTGTGGCAAAAATTGTAAATAAATATCTTCATGTGGAAATCGGAAAGGCAATGACCATCACAGGTATGTGTGTTGCGGTAAGTTCTATTTTAGTGTATGGCACAAAAGAAGTTATTCTAAGTATTTTAGCTACGTATGTCAATGGTATTGTCATTGATAACTTTATCGGTGGATTTAACAGAAGAAAACGTGTTTGTATTTTATCGGACCACTATGAAGTTGTACAGAAATTCATAACGGAAGAATTAAATAGAGGTGTGACACTGTATACTGCTATGGGTGGATATAATAAGACGGAGAGAATTGAAGTTGTGACTATTCTTACACAGAATGAATACGGAAAACTTCTTGAATATCTTCACACGGTGGATATGAGAGCCTTTGTGACGGTTTCAACCGTAAATGAAGTGATTGGAGAATGGAACATAAAGAAAAAAGCAAGAGGATAGATGAGGAGGGCGGTATACGTCCCTTCGTTATTTTAAGGGAGGAAAACAGATGAAAAATTATCAGTACATTTTATTTGATTTGGACGGAACGCTGACAAACTCACAACTGGGGATAACGACATGCGTTGCATATGCACTGGAGTCGTTTGGGATACATACGGAAAATCCGGAGGAACTTAGAAAATTTATCGGACCTCCGTTGAAGGAATCATTTGTGAAATATTACAATATGACCGACGGGGAGGGAGACAGGGCGGTCGAAAAATACAGAGAGCGCTTTGCGACTGTCGGTTTATATGAAAATGAAGTGTATGCGGGTATTCCCGAGTTACTGCAAAAGTTGAAAGCGCAGGGGAAAACGCTTCTTGTTGCCACATCAAAACCAACTGTATACTCAGATAAAATATTGGAGCATTTTGGATTGAAGGAATATTTTTCATATATTGCGGGAAGCGAACTGGACGGCACAAGGGTAAATAAGGCGGAAGTCATTCAATATGCGCTGGAGCAGATGAAAATTACAGAGTCGGAAAAAATTGTAATGATTGGCGATAAGGAACACGACATGATCGGCGCGGGAATATGCGGTGTGGATTCCATCGGCGTTCTCTATGGTTTTGGGGAGCGGGAAGAATTGGAAAATCACGGGGCAACCTACATTGCAGAGACCGTGAGTGATTTAGAGAAAATATTACTGTAGTGGGGGTGAAAAAATGAAGTTATTATATCAGTTTGGAGTTATTTTGACAGTGACGTTTATCGGAGAAGTTTTGTACAGTATCATTCCCCTTCCGATTCCGGCCAGTATTTACGGACTTTTACTTATGCTGTTCTGTCTGTGCACGAAAATCGTGAAGTTAAGTCAGGTGAAAATAGCGGGGGATTTTCTGATTGACATTATGCCGCCGATGTTTATTCCGGCGGCAGTGGGAATCATTGCTGCATGGGCGGACTTAAAGGAAATTCTTGTTCCGGTAGTTGTCATTACATTTGTGACAACCGTAATTGTCATGGTTTGTACCGGAAAAGTTACACAGGCGGTTATCCGCCTGAAACAGCGGGAGGAAATGGAATCATGAAAGAATTGCTGACAGAATCTGTTTATTTTGGAGTGACAATCAGTATTGTCAGTTACGGGATAGGATTGTTTCTGAAGAAAAAGTTAAAATGGGGAATTTTAAATCCGCTGCTGGTTTCTATTCTATTTGTTGTCGGATTTCTTATTCTGTTTGATATTGATTATGATATGTATAATCAAACGGCAAAATATTTAAGTTATCTTTTAACCCCCGCCACTGTGGCGCTTGCAATTCCGCTGTATCAGAAGATTACCCTGTTAAAAAAGAACGGACTTGCCGTTTTTCTGGGCATTTTGTCCGGTGTGCTTTCAAGCCTTTTAAGTGTGCTGGCGATGGCATGGTTGTTCGGACTGTCCCACAGAGGATATGTTACTTTATTGCCGAAGTCCATTACAACTGCCATTGGAATGGGAGTGTCCGATGAACTTGGCGGCATTACGACAATCACGGTTGCGGTTATCATTGTGACAGGAGTACTTGGAAATGTGATTGGACAGTCGGTCTGTAAACTGTTTAAAATTTATGAGCCGATAGCGGTGGGGCTTGCGCTTGGGACGTCTGCCCATGCCATCGGAACGGCAAAAGCATTGGAACTTGGAGAGGTGGAAGGTGCAATGAGCAGTCTTTCCATCGTCGTTTCAGGCTTGATTACGGTGGTTGGAGCGTCAGTTTTTGCAATGTTTTTATAGGAGAATTGCGTCCACAGTTTAAAATTCTAAAGAATTTATGAAGTTCTTGACAAACAGGGGCTTTGGGGGATATGATAATCAACAGTAATGACATTTAAAGGCGATGAGAAAGAAGAGTATATATTGTTCCTTGAAAGAGAAAACTGCTCATAGGCTGAGAGGCAGTTGCAAGAAGAAGGTATAGAAGGTAGCTTTGGAGCTGGGTATCTGAACAGGGCAGTAGGGTATCACGGGTAGTTCACGTTAAGAAACTTAGAGATATATGTACGGTTATTGTATATATAACAAAGGTGGTACCGCGATAATTCGCCCTTTACATTTTTATGTAGAGGGTTTTTTTATTACCTTAAGAAACAAAAAATGTACTGATGAGGGAAAACAGGAGGAAAAAATGAGTAAAAAATTAGAGAAAACATACAATCCGAAAGAGATTGAAACAAAATTATATGAAAAATGGTGTGAGAATAAATATTTTCATGCTGAGGTAGACAGAAGCAGAAAGCCGTTTACAATTGTTATGCCGCCGCCGAACATCACGGGTAAACTTCACATGGGGCATGCGTTAGATAACACCCTTCAGGATATTCTGATTCGTTATAAGAGAATGCAGGGATACAACGCCCTTTGGATTCCGGGAACGGACCATGCTGCCATTTCCACTGAGGTAAAAGTAACAAATCAGTTGAAAGAGGAGGGAATCGACAAGAAAGAACTTGGACGTGAAGGTTTCCTAAAAAGAACATGGGAATGGAAAGAAGAGTACGGCGGAACGATCACATCTCAGTTAAAGAAACTGGGAACATCATGTGACTGGGACAGAGAACGTTTTACAATGGACGAAGGCTGTTCAAAAGCGGTGGAAGAAGTATTTATTAAGTTATATGAGGAAGGTTATATCTATAAGGGATCAAGAATTATTAACTGGTGTCCGGTATGTAAAACTTCCCTTTCAGATGCGGAAGTAGAGCATGAGGAACAGGCAGGACATTTCTGGCACATTAAATATCCGATTGCAGGTACAGACCGTTTCCTTGAAATTGCCACAACACGTCCTGAAACAATGCTTGGGGATACGGCGATTGCGGTACACCCTGACGATGAGAGATATAAAGACATCGTAGGAAAGAATGTTATACTTCCGTTGGTGAACAGGGAGATTCCTATTGTGGCAGACTATTATGTAGATAAAGAGTTTGGAACAGGTGCGGTAAAAATTACACCTGCGCACGACCCGAACGACTTTGAGGTAGGAAAACGTCACAACCTTCCGGAAATCAATATTATGAATGATGATGCGACAATCAATGAACACGGCGGAAAATACGCAGGTATGGAACGCTACGAGGCGAGAAAAGCGATTGTGGCAGATTTGGAAGCAGAGGGTTACCTCGTAAAAATCGAAGAACATACACACAATGTAGGTACACATGACCGCTGTCATACAACTGTAGAGCCGTTGATTAAACAACAGTGGTTTGTAAAAATGGAAGAGTTGGCAAAACCGGCAATCAACGCATTAAAAACAGGTGAGTTAAAATTCGTTCCGGAAAGATTCAACAAGACTTATTTACACTGGTTAGAAAATATTCGTGACTGGTGTATCTCAAGACAGATTTGGTGGGGACACAGAATTCCTGCATATTACTGTGACGAATGCGGTGAGTTTGTAGTGGCAAGAGAGATGCCGGAAAAATGTGAACACTGTGGCTGTACACATTTTACACAGGACGAAGATACACTGGATACATGGTTCAGTTCAGCGTTATGGCCATTTTCGACACTCGGCTGGCCGGACAGCACGGAAGAATTAGACTATTTCTATCCGACGGACGTACTTGTAACAGGATATGACATTATCTTCTTCTGGGTAATCCGTATGGTATTCTCAGGATTTGCCCACACAGGAAAATCACCGTTCCACACTGTGTTTATTCACGGACTTGTGCGTGACTCACAGGGACGCAAGATGAGTAAATCATTAGGAAACGGTATTGATCCATTAGAAATTATCGAACAGTACGGTGCGGACGCTCTTCGTATGACGCTTGTAACGGGAAATGCGCCGGGAAATGATATGCGTTTCTATGACGAAAGAGTTGAGGCAAACAGAAACTTTGCCAATAAAGTATGGAATGCTTCCCGTTTCATTATGATGAATATGGAAGAAAAAGAAATTACAACTCCGTCAGAAAGCGATTTGACAGCGACAGATAAATGGATTTTATCAAAAGTAAATACACTTGCAAAAGATGTAACGGAAAACATGGATAAATTTGAACTGGGTATTGCTTTACAGAAAGTATACGACTTTATCTGGGACGAATTCTGTGACTGGTACATTGAATTGGCAAAATACCGTATTTATCATGCTGATGATGACGCAGTATCTGCAAATGCCGCATTGTGGACATTGAAAACAGTTTTGGCGAACGGATTAAAGATGCTGCACCCTTATATGCCGTTTGTTTCGGAAGAAATTTACAGTGCTTTAGTTCCGGAGGAAGAATCTCTTATGATGTCTTCATGGCCTGAATATAAAGAAGAATGGAACTATGTAAAAGAAGAAAATGTTTTAGAGCATATGAAAGAAGTTATCCGCGGTGTGCGTAATGTCCGTGCGGAGATGAATGTTGCTCCAAGCAGAAAAGCAAAAGCATTTGTTGTTTGTGAAAACGGGGAACTTTGCGAAGGATTTGAAGAAATCAAAGTTTCCTGCGCTTCTTTAATGAATGCAAGTGAAATTGTTATTCAGAAAACAAAAGAAGGTATTGCGGAAGATGCGGTTTCTGTTGTTGTCACAGATGCGGTTGTATATTTGCCGCTTGCCGAACTTGTTGATTTTGAGCAGGAAATTGAGCGTTTAACAAAAGAAGAGAAACGTTTGGAAAAAGAACTTGCCCGTGTAAACGGTATGTTGAGCAATGAAAAATTCATCAGCAAAGCGCCTGAGGCAAAAATCAACGAAGAAAAAGCTAAACTGGAAAAATATACACAGATGATGGAACAGGTAAAAGAAAGATTGGCAGGACTTAAAAAATAATACTGTCCGTGCAAGTTTTAAGAGAGGTTTATAAATGAAGCATATACAGTTTAAAAAAATAAAGAAAGAAGACATAAAAGCATATTGGAAAGCCCGGAAAGAACGGCGGCAGGCTATTCTTGAGAAAAGAAGAAACAGTGCGTTCGCACAGAAAATGAAACCGGTGTACAAGGTAATGAATCAGTTTTCTCTTGTATTTCATGTACTGTATGCGTGTGTTTTAAACCTCACGATAGAGGCAATTTCAAGACACTCGCTGTTTAAAGCGTGGGACTACATGATAGAATCTCCGTGGACATTTTTATTTAATGCCTATTTGATTTTTATTACGTTTTTACTTGCATATCTTGTAAAACGCCGTGTGTTTACAAGAATTTTGCTGAGTGTATTTTGGCTTGGCCTTGGAATTACGAACGGTTATATGCTGTTGATTCGAGTTACTCCGTTTAATGCACAGGATTTGAAAGTAGCGGGAGACGCCGTGACGCTTTTTGATAAGTATTTCACCGGATTTGAAGGGATTATGCTGGCAATAGGCATTGTTGCCGTTGTCATCTGGCTTATTTCCATGTGGAAAAGAGGAGGGCAGTATACGGGGAAAATGCACCGTATCCCTGCTCTTATCGCAATAGTCGCCGCGTTTGGAACAGTTGGTCTTCTGACGAATCTGGCAATTGATAAACGTGTCGTTTCAAATTATTTTGGAAATATTGCATTTGCTTATGAAGATTACGGTTTTCCATACTGTTTTTCTGCCAGTGTATTTAACACGGGAATTGAGGAGCCAAACGGATACAGTGAAGAGACGATGAATAAAATCACAGATAACGGAGCGATTACAGAGTCAAAAACGGGAAGAAAAGAGATGCCGAACATTCTGTTTATTCAGTTGGAATCTTTCTTCGATCCGTATGAAGTGGAATTTTTCAAAACGTCTCAGGATCCGATTCCAAACTTCAGAAAATTATCAGAACAGTATTCATCGGGATACTTTAAAGTACCGTCTGTGGGAGCGGGAACGGCAAACACAGAGTTTGAGGTATTGACCGGAATGAGTATGCGCTATTTCGGACCGGGTGAATATCCGTACAAAACGATTTTGAAGAAGACACAGGCGGAAAGTGCCGCGACAGCGCTGAAAAAATTCGGATACGGGGCGCATGCACTGCATAATAATGGAGGAAACTTCTACAGCCGTGCGGACGTCTTTAACAATATCGGATTTGACAGTTATACAAGTAAAGAATTTATGAACATTTTACAGTTGACGGAAAACGGCTGGGCAAAAGACAGTGTATTGACACAGCATATTAAAAATGCGATGGACTCCACAGAGCAGCAGGATTTTGTGTTCGGTATTACGGTACAGGGACACGGAGATTATCCGGAAGAAAAGAAAATTGAAAATCCCCGCATAAGAGTTACCGGAATTGAGGACGAAGGAAGAACGAATGCATGGGAATATTATGTAAACCAGTTGTATGAGACAGACCAATTTATCGGTGACTTGATTCAGATGCTGAAGGACAGAGACGAGCCGACTGTACTGGTACTCTACGGAGACCATCTGCCGACAATGGGACTGGAAGCGAAAGATTTAAAAGGGCGTTATCTGTACAATACAAATTATGTTATTTGGGATAATATCGGATTGCCGAAACAAGATGAAAATATAGCCGCATATCAGGCAATGGCAGATGTTTTTGATCGTCTCGACATTCATTCGGGAACCGTGTTTAACTACCACCAGAACAGAAGAAAAACTAAAAATTATCTGGCAGACTTGGAATTACTGCAGTATGACATGTTATACGGGGAGCAGTATGTATATGGCGGAAAAGATAAGAATCCTGTAAAAACAGGATATATGCAGATGGGAATTTTAGATGTTACGCTGACCGGCATTGTGCAGCAGGTGGAGGATACTTACAGTCTGTACGGAGAAAACTTTACGAAGAACAGTAAAGTATATATCAATGACGATAAACAGGACGCCACTTTCCTGAACAATACAAGAATTGATTTAAAAGAAACGAAGTTAAAAAACGGAGATAAAATAAAAGTATGTCAGGTTGGTTCAAGTGAAAGAATTTTCAGGGAATCAGCAGAATATGTATATTATGACGGCAAATTACTTACTCCAGAAGAGTGGAAGGCAAAAGAAACACAGGAAGCAGAAGCACAGAAAACAGAGGCGCAGGCAAATGAATAAGGTACAGGCGGAGGCATACATTGCGGATCTTCCTAAATTTACGACAAAGAATTCTCTGGAACATACCAGAGAATTCCTTGTGCGTTTAGGAAATCCGGAGAAAAACAAAAAAATAATTCATGTGGCAGGGACAAATGTAAAAGGTTCGGTATGTGCTTATTTACAGGCAATGCTGTTGGCTGACGGTAAGAAAACCGGAATGTTCATTTCTCCTCATCTGGAAAAAATCAATGAAAGAATCGTTATACAGGGAGAGGAAATCTCTGACGAAAAATTTCTGAAGGCATTTCATTTTGTGATGTATACAATAAAAGAGATGAAAAAGGACGGGATTGCCCACCCTTCTTATTTTGAATTCCTTTTTGGCATGGGAATGTATGCGTTTTCCGAGGCCGATGTGGAATACATTATTTTGGAGACGGGGCTTGGCGGAAGACTCGATGCGACCAACTCAATACAGCACCCGATTATGACTGTCATCACATCAATTACATTGGATCATACAGATATATTGGGAGATACCATTGAAAAAATTGCAGCAGAGAAGGCGGGCATTATAAAGGAAGGAATTCCCGTAGTATGCATGGGGGACAGAGAATATACCCATGTTATTGAAAAAAGGGCGGAAAAACTTCAGTCTCCATGTATAAAAATCTCGAAAAATGCGTACGAAATTATAGAAAGTACGGATAAATATATTGATTTTTTTTCAGTGAATGCGTATGATAAGTATGTTACGTGGAAATTGCACAACAGCGGAGTTTATCAGGTGGAGAATGCCATGCTTGCCATAAAAGCGCTGGAATATCTTTTTCCGGAGAAAGAAGATATGTCTCTATGGAGGAGAGCGCTGGCAAATGTAGTCTGGCAGGGCAGAATGGAAGAAATCATGCCGGGAATTGTGGTGGACGGAGCGCATAATATAGGTGCGGTGGAAGCGTTTGTCAAAAGTGTAAAACAGATGAAAGATACAAAGAATGTTATTCTTTTTTCGTCAGTTTCGGATAAAGACTATGAAAAGATGATACAATATCTCTGTTTACATATGAAAGCGGAGTGTTATATTATCACAGAGATTCCGGACACGCGAGGAGAAGAGCCGGAACGGTTGGCTGAGGTATTTAGAAAATATGTAAAGTCAGAAGTAATTGTGGAGCCAGACCTTTTAAAAGCATTGTCATGTGCAGTGGAAAAGAAAGGTGAAGAGGGCAAAGTGTATTGCCTTGGCTCGCTTTATTTGGCAGGGAAGTTAAAAGAATTACAGGGAGGAAGAAAAGATGTTAAATTTTGAAGAAGAAATTAAGAAGTTTAAACCCAGTTTAGAAGTAGAGCAGATTGAAGACGCGGTATATCAGGAAGACTTAACAGACATGACGGATATTTTGCGTGAAATGATGCAGCAGCAAACAAAGTAGAAAGATTGCGGGGAGAAACAAGGTGGAATATACAAAGAAACTTATCTATCAATCGAATTATTGGTATAATGATGGATTGGCAAAAGCGAAAATTCATGATCTGTCCGGGGCGACGGTATCATTGAGAAAAAGTTTACAATACAACCGGGAGAATGTTGCGGCAAGGAACCTTTTAGGTCTTGTATGCTACGCAAAGGGAGAAATCGCAGAGGCGCTTGTAGAGTGGATTATCAGCAAGAACTTTAAAAATCATGAGAACATTGCGAATTACTACATTAAAAAAGTGCAGGAGTCTGCAGGCGAACTGGATACAATAAACAATGCGATTAAAAAATATAATCAATGTTTAAGTTACTGTCTTCAGGACGGAGAAGATTTGGCTTTGATTCAGTTGAAAAAGGTAGTGGCTGCACACCCGACATTCTTAAAGGCGCTTCAACTTTTAGCATTGTTATATTTACAGACAGAGCAGTATGCAAAGGCAAGGCAGGTTCTAAAAAGAGCCCACAGAATTGACACAACGAATGAAGTGACGCTTAGATATCTGCACGAACTGTCAAAAATCAGCAGCAAAAAAGCGGTTAAGAAAGAACAGGAAGAGAAAGACCAGACAGTTACCTATAATCTGGGTAATGAGACGATTATTCAGCCGGCGGCAGCGGGAGTGAAAGATAACGGGGCAATGTCTACCATTATCAATATCTTTATCGGAATTGTTGTAGGGGCGGCGGTTGTATGGTTTTTGATTGTTCCGACAACAAATCAGATTAAGACGAATAAGCTGAATAAGGAGATTGTCAAATACAGTGACCAGATTTCCGGAAAAAATGCGGAAATCAGCGCGCTGAAAAAAGAGATAGAAGGATACAAGGATACAACAAAGAAAACGGAAGAGGCGCAGGCCACTGCAGAGGCAACAAAGACAAGTTATGAGGCGTTGCTCAGCGTTTACGAACACAGTAAGACGTCAGGATATAATAAAGAGTCGCTTGCCAAGGAATTGAAAGCGGTAAAGAAAGATTCTCTTGGCGACACGGGAGTTGCCGTATACGACAAAATTTATGACGAATACGTTTCGCCGCTCTGTGCGAAGAAATATCGCCTTGCCATAAGAAATTATGAGGTGAAAAACTATACGACAGCCGTAACCGCATTGGAATTTGTCACATCAATTGACGAGAAATACGAGGACGGAAAAGCGCTTCTTAACCTGGCAAAAGCCTATGAGAAAGCAGGTAAAACAGAACAGGCAAAGACGACATACAAACGTGTTGTGGAATTATATCCGGATTCAGAATTGGCAAGTCAGGCACAGCAGGCTTTGACAGGAACTGCTACAAGTGGGGAAAGCAGTACGGATACAGAAGAATAGAGATTTTACAAAAGACAGAAAAAGATTTCCTTTTTCTGTCTTTTTATTTAAGAAAGGGGAAAAGTATGGAATATCAGATACAGGAAAATTGTCTTACCATTTGTCTTCCAAATGAGTTAGATCATCATAATGCGGAACAGATACGAAAGTTATCGGACCAACTTGTAGAAAAAAATCATATCAAATATATTTTCTTTGATTTTCAGAACACTAATTTTATGGACAGTTCTGGGATAGGCGTCATTATGGGGCGCTATAAACAGGTCTGTCTGTTCGGAGGGGAAGTATGGGCGATGAACACGAACGAAAGATTGAAGAAGATTTTGCGAATGTCCGGAGTGACAAAAATAATTCATATTTATGAGGAGGAACTATGTATATGAAAGACACAAATGAAATGGAACTGATTTTTGACAGCCGCTCATCGAATGAAGGGTTTGCGAGAGTTGCTGTGGCATCTTTTATGACACAGTTAAATCCGACGCTGGAGGAAGTGTCCGATGTAAAAACGGCGGTTTCCGAGGCGGTGACAAATGCAATCATTCACGGATACGAAAATGAAATACATAAAATAGAGATTCTTTGCCGTACGGAAGGAAAGACAATCTGTGTGGAAGTGCGTGACAGGGGAAAGGGAATTGAAAATGTAGAAAAGGCGATGGAACCGCTGTTTACGACGAAGCCTGAACTGGAAAGGTCGGGAATGGGCTTTGCTTTTATGGAGGCTTTTATGGATAAGGTGGAAGTTTCTTCCACAGTGGGAGAAGGAACAACGGTAAAAATGGAAAAAACAATCGGAAAAGGAAGGTCTTCATGGAACACACAATCGCTTTAATCAAACGCTCACACGAAGGAGATGAAAAAGCGAGGACACAGTTAGTTGAAGAAAATGTGGGGCTTGTGTGGTGTGTAGTCAAACGTTTTTATGGCAGAGGAACGGAGCCGGAGGATTTGTTTCAGATTGGAAGCATCGGCCTGTTAAAGGCGATTGATAAATTTGATTTGTCTTACGATGTAAAATTTTCTACCTATGCCGTTCCGATGATTTCCGGGGAAATTAAAAGATTTTTGAGAGATGACGGCATGATAAAAGTGAGCCGCTCTCTGAAAGAATTGTCGTATAGAGCCTATCTGGCGAAAGAAGAGATGAAAGAACGTTTAAACAGAGAGCCCACAGTGGAAGAACTTGCGGAGAAACTGGAGGTGGAAAAGGAAGAACTTGCCCTGGCGCTGGAATCCGGCGGTGAGGTAGAGTCTTTGCATAAACCGATTTACCAGAAGGACGGAAATGAAATTCAGTTGATGGACAAACTGGAGGAGAAGGAGGAGCAGGAGGAGAAAATACTAAATCATATGTTACTGCAACAGTTGCTGGAACAGTTAAAAAAGGAAGAACGGCAGTTGATTTATATGAGATATTTTGCAAACAAAACACAGTCGGAAATAGGAAAAACAATGGGCATTTCACAAGTGCAGGTATCCCGACTGGAAAAGAAAATTTTAGGATATTTGAGGGAAAAGATATAGCGAAAGCATACCCGTGTATAATTTTTTTCAAAAAAGCCATACTAACATCTGGAAAGGTGAGGTGCAAATGTATGGAAAAACAAAGAAAAAAAGTGCGGGTATGCTTATTTTGTGTTGTTCTGATTGCGGTGGCAGTAGGTCTTGTCTACTACTTCTCTGATGTGCGTCATGCTGAAAGTACAGACGCAGGGGTTCTCATTACAGGGGTGAATTATTTATGGCAGTGACGAAAGATACCGTATATATAAAAGGGGAACAAAATGTGGAAGTGACAAAAAGCGAAGTTACGCTTGGAGATATTCTGTCCATAGAATGTGCCAATTTGGAAATGATACCCAAAATAAAAGCGTTAAAACTGCTAAAGGTACAGAATAACGGAAAGCACAGATATGTTGTGTCTGTACTAAAGATTATTGAATGTATACACAGACAGTATCCAAATGTGGACATTGAAAATTTGGGAAAAGAAGACATTATCATTACCTGTGAAGACCAGAAAACACCGAATAAATTTATACACTGGACAAAGGTGGCGGCAGTTACGGCGATTACATTTGTCGGGGCGGCGTTTTCCATCATGGCATTTAATAATGATGTGGAGACAACGAAACTGTTCGGGCAGATTTATACATTACTTATGGGAAAACAAAGCAGCGGGTTTACCGTGCTGGAACTGATGTACTGTGTGGGATTGATTGTGGGCATACTGATTTTCTTTAATCATTTCGGAGGAAAAAAATTCAGTGTGGACCCGACACCGATGGAAGTGGAAATGCGGCTGTATGAAAATGATATACAGACAACACTGATTGAAAACTATTCACGAAAGGAGAAAGAACTAGATGTGGGTAAAACAACTTCTGCTGGCACTCATCGGGCTTAGCGCAGGGGTGACGGTAGCGGGCGGATTGTTTTCATTTGTTGTCAGTTTGGGTGTCGTATCGGATTTTGCCGACAGGACGCACACGGGAAATCACATTCTTTTATACGAAACGAGTGTTGCGCTCGGAGGGATACTTGGAAACATTTTATTTATCTATCAGATTCCCGTTCCAATCGGTACCGTGATTTTAATGCTGTTTGGAATATTTGCGGGGATATTTGTCGGCTGCTGGTCTATGGCGCTGGCTGAAATCCTGAATGTATTCCCCATTTTTATCAGAAGGGTAAAAGTTTTAAAGGGAATACCCTATATCATATTAAGTATAGCGCTTGGAAAAGGAATCGGGGCGTGTCTGTTCTTTTTTAAGGGCTGGTAGAAAGGAAAAAAATTATGGAAAAAGAGAAAAAAGAAAAGGCGTATGAACAATATGTCAAGGAAAAAACACCTGTGCATAACGTGTGGCTGAATATGGTAAAAGCATTTGTGACGGGCGGGGGAATCTGTGTTCTCGGTCAGGTGATTTTAAATTACTGCAGCAGTCAGGGACTTTCAAAAGAAATAAGCGGAGCGTGGACATCTGTTGTTCTCGTATTTCTGAGTGTACTTTTAACAGGATTAAATGTCTATTACAAAATTGCAAAATGGGGTGGTGCCGGAGCGCTTGTTCCCATCACGGGATTTGCCAATTCAGTGGCAGCGCCTGCCATAGAATATAAGAAAGAGGGACAGGTTTTCGGTATAGGCTGCAAAATTTTTACGATTGCAGGTCCTGTTATTTTATACGGTGTTGTGACATCGTGGGTGTTGGGCGTTGTGTATTATCTGTTAATCAAATCGGGGGTGACACTATAAAATGATAAAAGGAAGTCAGAGTATTCAGTTTGAAACGGCGCCGTATATAATCAGCAGCGGTTCAATCGTAGGGAAAAAAGAAGGAGAAGGGCCGCTTGGAAAACGGTTTGACATGGTCGGGGAAGATGATTTATTTGGTGAGGAAACGTGGGAACTGGCGGAGAGTACGATGCAAAAAGAGGCGTGTCTTCTTGCTCTTAGAAAAGCAGGAGTAACACCAAAAGAGGTGAGATATTTATACGGGGGAGATTTGTTGCGTCAGGGTGTGGCGACCAGTATGGGAACAGAGGAACTTAAGATTCCGATGTTCGGTTTATATGGGGCGTGCTCGACATCGGGTGAGGCGTTGGCGCTGGCGTCCATGGCTGTGGCAGGCGGGTACGGAGATTTGATGCTTGCGGTTACTTCAAGTCATTTTGGAAGTGCGGAAAAAGAATTCCGATTTCCGCTTGGATACGCCACACAGAGACCTTTGTCGGCACATTGGACAGTAACCGGAAGCGGGGCGTTTCTTGTCGGGACAAGAAAAAGTCATGTGCGGATAACCGGTGTGACGGTAGGAAAAATTGTGGATTACGGGCTGAAAGATTCACAGAACATGGGAGCGTGTATGGCTCCAGCTGCCTGCGATACGATTGTGAGGAATCTGGAAGACTTTAGCCGCAGGGAGACGGATTATGACAGGATTATTACCGGGGATCTCGGATATATCGGACAGAGCATTCTTTTTGATTTGGTCGGAAAACAGGGGAGAGATATAAAGAGCAATCACATGGATTGCGGAATGACTATTTTCGATCAGAAAACACAGGATACGCATGCGGGGGGAAGCGGCTGCGGCTGTGCGGCTACGACATTATCGGCCTATATTCTGCCGAAACTGGAGAGCGGGGAGTGGAGAAGAGTGCTCTTTGTGCCGACAGGGGCTTTGATGTCCACCGTAAGTTACAATGAGGGAGAAAGTGTTCCGGGAATAGCTCACGGTATTGTATTGGAGCATTGTTAAGGAGGAAGAAAAAATGGACTATATAAATGCGTTTTGGGTTGGCGGGCTTGTCTGTGCGATTGTGCAGATTTTGTTGGACAGGACAAAACTTATGCCGGGAAGAGTTATGGTTCTTCTCGTCTGTTCGGGAACCGTATTGGGATTTTTGAATTTATATGAACCTTTTCAAAACTATGCGGGAGCGGGGGCAAGCGTCCCGCTTTTGGGATTTGGAAACGCTCTGTGGAAAGGAGTAAAAGAGGCAATTCAGCAGTATGGATTTATAGGAACTTTCATGGGAGGACTGAAAGCGGCGGCGGTGGGAACGTCCTCTGCGCTGATTTTCGGATACGGCGCATCGTTGATTTTTGAGCCTAAAATGAAAAAATAAGTTGTTTTTGCTGAAAGATAATGGTATGGTAAAAAGGACGTAAGAAAAAGGTAAAAGTTAAAAGTTGACTTTTCGAGGAGGAAATCAATGAGTTACGCAGACATTATTATCCCTTTCGCAGGCGGATTGGGAATGTTTATTTACGGTATGCAGATTATGGCTCAGGGACTTGAGAACGCGGCCGGAAATAAAATGAAATCATTGTTAGAGGTACTAACGAAGAACAAATTTTTTGGAGTATTGCTTGGAGCATTGATCACGGCGGTTATCCAAAGTTCATCGGCAACTACGGTTATGGTTGTCGGATTTGTAAATGCAGGAATTATGAATTTAGGACAGGCCATGGGAGTTATCATGGGTGCGAATATCGGTACTACGGTAACAGGCTGGCTTGTTTCCAGTGTGGAGTGGGCGAAAGCGCTAAGTCCTACGACGCTTGCCCCGATTGCCATTATCATCGGTGTAATCATTATGCTGACAGGCAAGAGACATTCGTCTAAGGAAGTTGCAAGTATCATTATTGGATTTGGTATTTTGTTTGTCGGCATTTCAACAATGTCATCAGCGGTTTCACCGTTGAAAGAATCTCCGGCATTCCGCGAAGTTTTCATTACACTGGGACGTAATCCTATTTTGGGAATTCTTGCGGGAACAGCGGTGACGGCGATTATTCAAAGTTCATCTGCTTCAGTGGGAATTTTGCAGAGTCTGGCAGCAGCGGGACTTGTTCCGATGAGCGCGGCAATCTACATTATCATGGGACAGAACATCGGTACTTGTGTAACTGCCATGTTATCAAGTGTGGGCGCTAAGAAAAATGCGAAGACAGCAGCGCTTATGCACTTACTGTTTAACATTATCGGAACAATCTTATTCAGTGTCATAGCCATTGTCTTCTTCACGGTGATCAATCCGGCGATGGGAACGGGAATGATTACACAGACACAGATTAGTACGGTACACACGATCTTCAACATCGGAACAACAATCCTATTGTTCCCTGTATCAGACTTAATCATTAAACTGGCTAAGAAAATCGGACGTGTGGACGAAAGTGAGCAGGAAGATTCAGCAGTTCTTCTTGATGACAGAATGTTAGAGACACCAAGCATCGCCCTACAGTCTACAATTACGGAAATTGCACGTATGGGACACATTGTTATGGACTCTTTGGAGAAAGCGAAAACGGTGTTGTTCACATTGAGCAGCGATGATATTAAAGCGCTGAAGGAAGAAGAGAGTGTAGTCGATAAACTGAGTGCGGGAATCACCACATATGCGATTAAGATTTCTTCTCTTCAGGTAAGCGAGAAGGAACATCAGGAAGTGGCGCATTTATTACAGATTGTATCTGATATGGAAAGAATCAGTGACTACTGTGAAAACATATCAGAGTTTGCGGAAACACTCCGGGAAAAGAAACTGAAATTTTCAGATATGGGCACAGACGGAATTAAAGAAATGTTAGATGTCTGTGCAAAGAGTTATAAATATGCTCTTGAAGCGTTCGAGGAGGACAGCCAGGATAAAGCGTTGAGAGTAATTGAGAAGGAAACGCAGGCAGATCAACTTGAACTGATGCTTCGTACAAAACATATTAAGCGATTAGCAAATAACCAATGTAATGCGGAAGCAGGAATTGTCTTTTTAGATGCGCTTGTCTGTCTGGAAAGAATTTCGGATCATGCAAGAAATATCGCGGAAGAATTAATGGAAAGATAAAAGATGAATAGGAAAAGCCGATACCGTTTACGTATTGGCTTTTCTCGTATCAGAAGAAACAGGAGCGAAAAAGTGAAGAAACGAAAGTATATTATTTTAGGAATTGTTACTGTCCTGCTCGTGGCAGTGACAGTGGTGCTGGCATACCGCATGCAGCAGGAGAAGAAAAAGGAAGCAGACTATGACGAATACACGGGCGGCAATCAGGAAAGAAATTATATTACTTATAAAGGGGAAAAATATAAATACAATTACGATTTGCGGACGGTTCTTTTTATGGGAATTGACGAGGAGAATGAAATAGAGGAGCGCAAAGTGGGTGACGGCGGTCAGACGGACAGTTTAGTTCTCTTTGCAATGGATACGGAAAAGAAAACGACAAAAGCGCTTTCCATTTCCAGGGACACAATGACGGACATCAAAACGTATGACATGAATGGGAATCCGCTTTCGACGGAAAGAGCGCAGATTGCGCTGCAGTATGCTTACGGGGACGGAGGAAGGAGAAGCTGCGTTCTGACAAGAGAGGCAGTGTCGAACCTTCTGTATCAGATTCCGATTAACGCTTATGTGGCATTAACCATGGAAGGATTTTCAAAGATTACCGATGAATTGGGCGGAGTGAAAATTACGATGACTGAAGATTATACGCACATTAATCCTGCATTTAAGAAAGGGGAGACCGTTACGCTCAACGGAGAAATGGCACAGCAGTATGTCCGCTACAGGGATACAAATGTGTCGGGAAGCAACAATGAACGTATGGAAAGGCAGAGCCTGTTTATAGAAGCGCTTGTGCAACAACTGCAGGAGGAAATGCAGGGGACGAAAGATGTTGTTCAGTTATATAAGAAAATGGAACCGTATATGGTAACGGATATTTCTGAAGGAGAACTGAAAAAAATGATTAATTATAAGTTGGAAGGCGAGGTGGATAAAGTTCCGGGGACGGTCCGACAGGGTGAAAAGTATGATGAGCTCGTTGTCGACAACGAAAAATTGCAGGAAAAAGTTGTAAAAACGTTTTACAGATGAATTGTAAACCGAGAGGTCACATTTGTAATACGAGAAACTTTCTATCTTTCTCTTTTTCACATCTCCGTGCCCACTTGACT
>NZ_BAAHSH010000039.1:0-25527 GCF_054660755.1 Faecalimonas hominis | reverse complement strand
TATTAATGCGGTTGGCGAATCTTGCATTAATTATAACACTGGAGGTTTTTTACTGTAAGCTGAAGCACCTCTATCTCACCTGCATAGCAGGTGGTTTATTTGTTTTCCAAAGTTCCGTTTTTCGGATCAGCGAAAAACTCCACAATGGCAAACAGGGCTTTACCCTAACAACTAAAAACGGGACGTAGTGAATTCAAAATTCACTACGTCCCGTTTCACATTTCCATCATATAAAGTTCATGTAACGCTCTCGTCGCACAAATATATTTTCCCTGCTTTCCTTTTTCTTCATTCCATTTTGAAGAAATTCCGAATACGCAGTCAAACTCCAGACCTTTCGCCATATAAAATGTTGTAACAGTGACTCCCTTTTGAAAGTGCATACTATCTCTGTCCAAATATGAAGCCTGAATCCCTCTTTCCTGCAACTGCCGGTAAAACTCTTCTGCCTCTTTTTCTGTCATCGTAATAATCGCTATTGTTTCGTACTTCTCTCCCACTTCTTTTATTTTGTTGATAACAAAATCTATCGCTTCCTTTTTATCAGTTTTTCGCTCCTCCACCGCTTTACCATGACGTTCAAATAGTTCCATATCCGTATTTGCTGTAATGGAATTTGCGTACTGAGCAATCTCCACTGTATTCCGATAACTTTTATTCATTACGATTTTTCGTATGTCTTTTCCCAATATTTTCGGCAGGAATGTCAGCACATCTCTTTCTGTCGTATCGATAGTCTGTTGCTTGTCTCCCAAAATTGTCATCTTACATGAAAATAAATAGTCCAAGATTACATACTGCAAATAGGAATAATCCTGCATCTCATCGATAACCAAATGTTTTATCTGCTTATGCTTCTTTCCGCCTTCCAAACGATACTTTAAATATAACATAGGAAATACATCTTCGTACTGCAACTGTCTTTTTTCATATTGGACTGTCGGAAGAAGCGGATACCCCATCTCTTCCAATAACCAATTATAAATTTTATAGACATCTCTTGTGACATACATTTTCATAAATCGGCTTGAAAGGCATTCCTTCTCTTCTTCTGATAAATCTCTTCCACGCAAAGTTTCCCATGCGTCCACAAAGTATTCCTGCACCGCTCCCATACGAGCCAGCAGCGGTATTTCCTGAAACTTATAATAGAATAAATCTATAATTTCCTGTTCCGTAAGTTTCATTCCTTTAAATTCCACCTCAGTGAAATCCATCAGTTCATCTTCCAACTGTGCCAAAAAACCTTCCGCCATACCAACAAATTCCGCAGACTGTTTTGTTCTGTATCTCTCTTCCTGTTCTTTGTCGTCTTCACGCAGTTGACGCTCGATCTGATGGTATCTGTCCTCGCAATCCGAAACAATCTCCTGTAATTCTTTATAGGCAAATAAATCAAAACTCATTTCCTGTATGTTTTCCTCGTTGAGTTCAGGAAGAATATGAGAAATATAATCGGCAAAAACACCATTCGGAGAGAGAATAAGCACATTCACCGAGCGCAGATTTTTCCTGTCATGGTAGAGAAGATACGCTATGCGATGCAGTGCTACCGATGTCTTCCCGCTCCCCGCAACTCCCTGAATGACAAGTATTTTATCTCTTGTATTTCGTATAATTTCATTCTGTTCCTTCTGAATTGTCCGTACGATGTTTTTCAACTGCACGTCTCCATTACTTCCCAATTCCTGCTGTAAGATACCATCATCAATCTTCATGTCACTCTCAAAACCGTACAGCATTTTTCCGTTTTTAATTTTATACTGCCATTTCGAACAGATTTCTCCTTCCATTCTTCCTGCCGGGGCTTCGTATGACGCCTCCCCCTTATCGTAGTCATAAAAAAGACTGCTCACAGGCGCTCTCCAATCATAAATCAGAGGCATTGTCCCCGCGGTTTCCGCAAAATTTCCAATTCCGATATAGAAAACCTCTGCTTCCTCTTCATCTTCATATCGAAAATCCACTCTTGCAAAAAACGGAGAATCTTTCATTTTTTCAAAACGATATTTTAATTGAATCTTTTCATGGTTTGCATCTGCCTGACGAAAAAGAGCCTGCTGATTATCATAATTCTCATATCCGTATTCGTCCATCTCAGTGTAATTTTCCCAGTAATATGTGTGCATATTTTCAATTTCTTTCTGCCCTTTTTCGATGCCTTCTTCCAACTGTCTGATTCGTGTATTTAGTTTTTCCGTAATTTCTTTTAAAAAAATTGTTCCATCTAACTTTTCCAATTAATTTTTCTGCTCCTTTATTTTTTCTGCCAAATCATTCAAGTACACCCAGCGTTCCATTTTTTCTTCCAGCAACATTTCTTTCTCTTCTTTCTGTTTTGTAAGTTCAGAAAGTTTAGCTGAGTTCGTTGCATTTTTCATCATTTCATCGTCTATATTTTCAAGTTCTTCTTCCAGTTTTGCAATATCGTCATCTATCGTCTCATATTCTTTCTGCTCTTTGTATGAAAACTTTAATTTCTTCTCCCGGTTCTGTTTCCAGTCATTTTTTACAGACACTTTCTTCTCTTTATCTTCTGTTTCTGCTGTCTCTCTCTTCTTTTTTGCCTCAACATAATCTGTGTAACCACCCTCGTACTGTTGTAGATGTCCATTTCCGTCAAACTCAAAAATGCGGTCAACTACATTATCAAGAAAATATCTGTCGTGGGAAACCGTGATAACAATTCCCTGGAAAGAGTTAAGATAGTCTTCTAAAATCGTCATGGTCGGAATATCTATATCGTTGTTTGCCTCGTCGAAAATAAGTACGTTCGGCGCAGATTGTAAAATGCCGAGAAGATACAGCCTTTTCTTCTCCCCACCGGACAACTTTTCTATCGGTGCATACTGCATATCCGGTGTAAATAAGAAACGCTCCAGCATCTGTGACGCCGTAATTTTTCCTTCCCTTGTAGGAATATATTCGGCTATATCTTTTACATAGTCAATGACTTTCTGCTTCGTATCCATATTTGGTACTTCCTGTGCGAAATAACCTATTTTAATCGTTTCTCCAACCTCCACTTCTCCCTCATCTGCTTCGATTACACCTGCAATAATTTTAAGAAGAGTTGATTTTCCACAGCCGTTTGGGCCTACAATTCCAACGTTCTGATTTTTCAATGCGATATAACTGAAATTGTCAATCAGTTTTTTATCCCCGTAACTTTTGCTGACATGACGAAGTTCTATTGTCTTTTTGCCCATTCGTGTCTCCACCGAATCAATCTGGGCAACCTGTTCCTGAACAGGAGCGTTCTTTCCCTTCAACACTTCTAAACGTTCCAGTCTCGCCTTCTGTTTTGTTGTTCGCGCCCGGCACCCTCTCTTTGCCCACTCCAATTCCATACGAAGTACACTCTGTCTTTTTCTCTCTGAGGCCAGTTCCATTTCCTCTCTCTGCGCCTTCAATTCCAAAAACTGCGAATAATTCGCCTCATAAGCGTACAGTTTTCCTCTGCTGATTTCCAAAATCTTATTTGTAACTTTATCCAAAAAATATCTGTCGTGAGTTACCATAACGACAACTCCCTTATATTTCCGCAAATAGTCTTCCAGCCATGCAATCATGTCGCTATCCAAATGGTTCGTAGGTTCATCAAGCAAAAGTACTTCAAATGAGGAAGTCAGCGTCTTTGCCAGAGCAACTTTCTTCTTCTGTCCTCCCGAAAGATGTTCTATCTTTTGGTCGAAATCCGTAATCCCCAATTTTGTCAGCGCACTTTTCACTTCACTTTTGGCTGTCCAGTCGTTTTCCCTGATTCCCTCATTTGCATAAGAAAGTACGGTCGCATCTTCCGGAAACGCAGGTGATTGAGGCAGATAAGCAATTCGTATACCGTTCTGCTTTATAATTTGTCCTGCGTCCGCTTCTTTCGTGCCTGCAATCAGTTTTAAAAGCGTTGTTTTTCCCGTCCCGTTAATACCGATTACACCGATTTTCTCCCCTTCCTGTATTCCACAGGAAACATCATCGAAAATAACTTTCTCTCCAAATATTTTACTAATATGTTCAATATTTAATATGTTCATGTATACTTAACTCCTGTTTTTGTTCTTTTTTATTTATCTGTAGGAAGTTTTATTATAACACAAAAAAGAACCCTGTACACAGGATTCTTCTTTCACAAACAGTGCCATTATAACAAATATTCATTTATAACTTTCGCCACCCCATTGTCATCATGGCTGCTCGTAATTATTTTAGCAATTCTTTTCACTTCTTCATTGGCATTTCCCATAGCAACCGGACAACCCACAATTTTCAACATGGAGCAATCATTTGCATTATCTCCAATAGCCATAACCTGCTCTAACGGAATGCCCAAAGAGTGGCACAAATAATTTAGCGCCTTCCCCTTATTCGCCTCCTCATCTGTAATTTCTATATAATTACTGCTGGAATAGGCAATCTCCAAACCGGGAAGTTCTCTTAATTGTTCATTCATTGTCTGCAACTTCTCCCGATTCCCCGAAAAAATCTGGAGTTTCTCCAATGGTTTTTTATTATTCTTTACCCATTTTTCCAAGTTGATTATAGGACTGTGTGTTTTGAAATCCCTATGATATGCCACACGGCGATAGAGCATCTGTAAAACACGGTTATCATAGCACCTTCCCTCGCTGTGAAACGCCAGTCCTACATGAAAGTTTTTGCAAACATTCCATATATCCAAAACACTTTTCGTTGAAATCAACTTTCTATACAATACTTTCTTGGCTTTCATATCATATATTTTAGCCCCATTAGATGAAATCACATAACGGATTCCTTCCAGAGTTCTCAACTTTGCAGGTAATCCCTCCAGACATCTTCCTGTCACAACAGCCACGGTGATTCCCTGTTCCATTGCCTTTTTCAACGCCTGCTGAGTAACAGTGGTCATTTTATGATGACTATTTACCATTGTCTCATCAATATCTACTGCCAATAATTTTATATCCATATATATGCCTTCTTTTCTATGATTGTAATTTATGAACCTAATTATATCCCATATATATTTCTTATACAACTTTCATTTCTAATCTTTTTCCAAGTCTGCTAAAGATCTCATTGGCTATCGTTCCCGCCTTATCCGCCATGTCAAGTACGGACACCTCTTCTTCTCCCTCTCTGCCGATAAGTGTAACCGTATCTCCTGCTCTTACGTCTTTTATCATTGTCACATCTATTAGCAACTGATCCATACAGATTTTTCCAATGATGGAAGTTTTCTGTCCATGTACAATCACTTTATTATTCGTACCCGAAAGATTTCTGGGAATTCCATCTGCATAGCCAATGGATACCGCCGCTATTTTCCTGTCTGCCTCAGCATGATATGCTCCTGAATATCCCGCTGTTTCTCCCGATTTAATTTCTCTGACAGAAGTCACAAGCGCTTTCAACGATAAGGCCGGCTGCAATGGAAGTTTCACTTTCGTTTTATCCTGCTTTGAAGACAACACTCCAAACAGGGCAATTCCTATTCTCACATAATCATACTGTAGTTGAGGATAGTTCAATAAACCATAACTGCTTTGTATATGTAGTTTGGGGATAACTATTCCTCTTTGTTTTAAGTTATCCACCAGCCTGTCGAATTTCTCTATCTGCTTTTCTGTTTTCTCTACCGCCTCTTTTTCTAAAGAATCCGACTCATATAGATGTGTAAACATGCCTTTGATCCGTAAATTTTGCAGATTGAAAACTTTCTCCGTCTCTTCTATATTCTCTGCCAAAACGCCAAGACGATGCATTCCTGAATCTATTTTCAATTCCGCCTGTATGGAAAAACCGCATTTATTCATTTCCTCCCCATATCTTTCGTCTACGATTGTCTGTATCAGATCATATCGGACAACCTCTTCCATTCTTTTTAAATCCGTGTATCCCAGGATTAAAATGTCTCCTATAATTCCATTTTCACGCAGTTCAATCCCCTCGTCAACGGTTGCAACCGCAAAAGAATATATTCCCATTCCATTTAACATTTTTCCCACCGGAACCGCACCATGACCATAAGCATTCGCCTTTATTACCGCCATCATTTCACAACCGGAAGGCATCATGTTTCGCAGACAGTTCACGTTCCATTTTATTTTTTCCAAGTCAATTTCCAGCCACGCTCTCATCTTTTTTCCTTCTTTCCATATGTTATACATATCGATGCTGCAACAGAAACTAATGTCACTATAAGAAAGTTACAAAGACTATTCTCAACAAAAAGGTTTTCTAAATGCAACACCTTTGCCACTCCCCTCACTCCGATAATCACAAGCGGGTGTATCACATAAATGCACAAAGCAACTTTCCCAAGATGTCTGTTTCTTTTTCCTTTCCAAAAAAGTAAGAGTTGAAAAAGACATACCATACACGGAAGAAGTAAAATATACATACTGTCGTGTCTTTGCATATCAAATGTATGTAATATCACACCCTCCGCAATCATTCCCCCAAGAGAAACTGCCATTCCAGTCACTATCTTCCATTTTTTTACAGTTTTTTCTTCTGACAGCCACGCCCCTAACATAATAAAGACAGGGACATAAAACAAACCATTTCTCGTATATCCAAAAAGAGAAAAGATAAACTGATACATATTTTTCAATAGCGGTATCCCCTCTGTCAAACCGTAATAACTATCACCGAAAAGTCCGATGACGTACAATACTCCTCCTACAAAAAACATTCTCCTTTTCCCTAGCCGTTTTAATAGAAAGTACACTACCCATACTCCTAAAATCGTTGCCGGAAAATACCATAGGTGGTACATTGTCCCCTGAAAAAATATATCTTCTACAATTCTCTTTCCTAACCCCTTTCCATGTAAATCTCCCATATACCAGTTGACCGGTAAATAAATCACTATGGAAATACCGTAAAGAACAGCCATTTTCTTTGTAAACACTTTCATTTTCTCAAGTGTAGTTTCCAAATTTTTAAACAGGAAAAATCCTGTAGTCATCAAAAAGAAGGGAACGGCAACCCTCGCTATAATTCTTGTCAGAATAAAATCAGCGTAAGGCTGATAAGAAAGAAGCGGTGATGTATGAATAGTTATGACAAGTATTGCAGATACAAAACGAAAATAGTCAATCCCTCTGTACTCATTTCTCATCTTCTACCTCCACAATGTCAGGATAAATCCGTCCACATTATTTCCCGAAATTTTATACAGGCTATTCTCCGGCAATAAAATAACCGTTTCCTCTTCTGCCCTGATATAGAAAATTTCAATCTGTTTGTCGGCAGCCAAATAGGAAAGCCCTTTTGACCATACGGATAATCTTTTAATAACTCAATATACTCCTCCAGACACAGCCCCCGTTCTTTTATAATCATGGAGTGAGGATAGCCCACATATCGAAAGTGCCACTCCTCCGCTGCAATCTTCGTGATTTCTTCTTTTTCCTTCGTATACCGCTCTATAAAGCCATATTGATATGACTGTGCGCGAAACTTTTTCCCCGCTCCTTCATTTGAAAACGCCGGGCAGATAAAATCTATCTCTTCTCTTTTCTCTCCGACATCAATAGCAAATCCTGTCTGGTGTTCACTGTGGTTTGGTATTGCCACGTATTTTCTCGTAAATTCTCCACCGTTTTCCCAGAGAGAAGTTTGATAAATTCTTTCCTGCTCTTTTTTAGAACGGTAACCGCTTACAAGAGCAATTTCATTTTCCCCACATATTTCTTCCAGCAGTTTTTTGAGTGTGACAGACGCTTCCTTCTCTAAAACCACCTCCGGATAATTTGTATTTATCTGACACAAACGTCTCTCCCGCTCTACTCTTAGAGGATAATCTCTGTTCACTAACACAAGCGTTCCTCTATGTACGTCTTCTTTTTTCATGATTATTTTCTTCATCATTTCACCTCTAAAGAAATCAAGTTATCCAAAACATCTTCAAACAGCATATCTATTCCCTTCATCATATTTGGATATCTGCTGTGAGAAGTAAATCCCGGAATGGTATTCACCTCATTAAACACAATCCGCTTATCCGGTGTTAAAAACATATCCACTCTCGCAAATCCTTTGCATGACAGTGTGCGATAAATTTTCTTTGCAGTTTCTTTTATTTTTTCTTCTATTTCTCCGTCAATTCTTGCCGGCATGTGAATCTTTGAATTTTGCAAAGTGTATTTTTCTTTAAAGTCAAAAAATCCATCGGAAAGTTCTATTTCATCTACTCTCCCCACAATAAGTTTATCGTTGCCAAGTACCGCGCACCCCACTTCAAATCCTTCTATATTTTCTTCTATAATAACTTCGTCATCATGGGCAAACGCCAACTCCACCGCTTTTTCCAACTCCTCTTCTCTGTCCACTTTTGTGATACCAAAAGATGAGCCTGCCCTGACAGGCTTTACAAATACCGGATAAACTAATGCGCCTGCTTTTTCTCCTTTTCTTAACACGACCGCCTTCGGAACAGCGATTCCCTCTTTTTCTACTAACCGGTGCGCCTTATCCTTGTCCATACAGAGTGACGAAGACAATGTCCCACAGCCGATAACCGGAAGTCCTGCCAACTCAATCAACCCTTGGATTGTCCCGTCCTCCCCGTTTTTCCCATGCAAAACAGGGAATACTGCATCAACTTTTACCAGACGATTGCCCTCCTTTGTACACTCCAAAATTCCTTGTTCCACTCTGTCCGGCAATATCCATGCAGGATTGCATTCCTTTTCCTGCCATGTATCTTCTGATATATATTTCTCTTTTCCATAATAACGAAACCATTTTCCTTCTCTCGTTATCCCTATAGAAATTATTTCATATTTTTCTCTATCCAAATGGGTTAGCACCGCATACGCCGATTGAAGCGATACCTCATATTCTGTCGAACAACCTCCAAATATAACAGCTATTTTTTTCATTTTCCTTCTCCTTTCACAACAAAAAAGCATTTTTACCTTTGATAGCGTCATTCTATCAAAAGCAAAAATGCTTTTTATCTCTTTTTCTATACTGCTTTTATACGATTTTCTCTTCAATTTCTTATGATTTTCTTACAAAACGGGAAGTTCTATCTCAAATCGTATACGTTCATCTTCACTGTAAGCCTGAATTGTACCGTGGTGCAGTTCTACGATTTCTTTCGCAATGGCAAGTCCAAGCCCTGCACCGCCCGTTCCCGTTCCTCTCGCCGTATCTAAACGATAAAACTGTTCAAATATTCTGGCCAATTTTTCTTTTGGAATGGTATTCCCCTGATTCTCACAGGCAATATGTATCCGATTTTCTTTCTCAGTCACGGTCACCACAATTTCTCCGCCCGGAAAACTATAATTAACTGCATTTCTAAACAGATTATCAAATACTCTCTGCATTTTGCCGACATCACATTTCATCATATAATCTTTCGGCATCTGTAACCGGAATGACAACTGCTTTTCTGTCAGTAATGGTTTAAATTCATAAGTAATCTGCTCCAACATTCGTGTCAGATTGACTGAACTCACTTCTAAAGTCAGATTGGAAAGATTAAATCGGGTAATCTCAAAAAATTCATTGATCAAATCTTCCAGATGCTCTGACTTTGTCAGCGCTATCTGCAAATATTTTTGTCTCAATTCTTCAGAAATCTGCGGTTCATCTTCCAGCAAAGTTAAGTATCCAATGACGGACGTAAGAGGTGTTTTTAAATCGTGGGCCAGATATACAATCAAATCATTTTTCCTCTGTTCTGCCTCTTTTGCCGCTCTCACATTTCGCTCCATTGTAATGCGAATATGATTTAACTGATTTTCTGCATCTTTTAATACAGGCGGAAATTTAATCAATTCTTCCCTGTTTTGATATAATCCTCCTGTCGCCTGCAGTACCTCCGACAAATATACGAAGGGTTTTCTCACAAAAAAAACTCCTACGCAAAACCCTCCAAAAATTGTAGCCAAAGTAGTGAACATTACCATTTTGGACTCAATCCATTTTCCAAGGACATAGATGAAATCATCTTCATACCATATAAACTGTCCTAAAATTATCTTTCCAAGTCCGTATGCAAGTAAAACTATACACGGACAAATCAAAATTGCAGCAATTAGTTTCAATATATGTTTATGATAAATTTTCTTAACTTCTTTATTCAACTTTATACCCCACTCCCCACACTGTTTTTACAAATTTGGGTTTTCTCGGCGGCTCATGCAGTTTCTCCCTCAATCTTCCGATGTGCGCCATTACCGTGTTGTTGCTGTCATAGTATTTTTCTCCCCACACCTGTTCAAACAGTTCTTCGGAAGAAACAACCTTACCTCTATTCTCACACAGATACCAGAGAATGGAAAATTCAATGGGCGTCAATTCTATCTTTTCCCCAAACAGTGTACATTCGTGGGTTGTCTTATTAATCACCAATCCTTTGATATCATGTTCTTCTTTTTCTTCCACAACCGTTTCTACCTGATTGTATTTTGTATATCTTCTCAACTGTGTCTTCACTCTTGCAAGCACTTCCAACGGATTAAAAGGTTTTAGAATATAATCGTCCGCCCCTAAAGTCAACCCTAAAATCTTATCTGCATCTTCCACCTTCGCCGTCAGCATGATGACCGGATAAAAATATTTCTCACGAATCTTCTGACAGATGGTAAATCCGTCTATATCCGGGAGCATAATATCTAAAATGGCTAAGTCCAGTCTGGTCGTCCGAATACAGTCCATCGCTTCCTTTCCTGTATAATATTTATGTACTTCAAAACCATCGTTTTGTAAGTAGACTTCCAATAAGTCAGCTATCTCTTTCTCGTCATCTACAATTAAAATCTGTTTCTTCATCTGTATTATCCCCTGATTTTATTTTATTGCCCTCGTCGCAAAGAAAGTCGGCACATTATACTCGTGTAAATTTCCTTCTCCGTTTGTATCCTCGTAGATATTTGTCAAAATAAATCCCGCCTCCAACTGCCCGCCAATCTGCTCCTCCAGCGTATGTGAAAACTGTATTCCCCAGTCATTTTTAATGGAATACTCATAGATTTTCTTATCTTTCATCGGATTAAACGGCAATTTATGCTGCAATTTTGTCTCCGTCTCATCAAAAATGTAATTCATTCCATTATCCAATCCACACAGAAGAATACCACCTTTTTTTAACACTCTGTAACATTCTTTAAAAATAGGTTTCACTTCCTCCACATAGCAATTTGACACCGGGTGAAAAATCAAATCAAATGTTTCATCTGAAAACGGAAGAGGTTTCGTCATATCACCTTCTATGATTTTTACCTCGTATCCCTCTCTCTCTGCCACCATTCGCTCGCTTTCACACTGTGTATGAGAGTAATCCAAGAGAGTACACTTTGCTCCCAAAGCGGAGAAAACAGGAATCTGCTGCCCGCCTCCGCTTGCCAGCCCCAATATGTTCTTATCTTTTAATTCTCCAAACCATTCGTGCGGCACATACTTTGTTGGCGTCAGATATACTCCCCATTCCCCTCTTTCTGCCTTTTTAAATGTTTCATGTGTAATAGGCTCACCCCATTCCCAGCCTTCCGCGCACCATCTGTCTACCGATTCCGCATTGATTTTCTGATAGCCTTCACTCATTTTCTCGCCCTCCTAAACATTCTCTTTTTTAAGAATAACACATGAAAAGACTCTGCACAAATAAAATATTTATACAGAGCCTCTTCTCTAATTTTTTTCCGTTACATGAATATCCATACTTCCCGAGCGGAATCCTTCCAAATCCACTGTAACATAGTCATATCCAAATGCTTTCAACTTTTCAATCACTTTCACTCTATTATTCAAAAGTAACGGCATATCTTTTTCATCTACTTCAATTCTGGCTATCTCACCATGCACACGGATTCTCACATTATAAAATCCAAGTGTTTTAAGCCATTCCTCTCCTTCTTCCACCTGATGCATTCTCTCATAATCCAACTTTGCACCATAAGGAAATCGGGTTGCCATACATGGTGTGGACGGTCTGTTCGCAACAGATATACCATACTCTGCCGCCAGTTTCCTTACTTCAGCCTTAGTGAAACCGCTCTCCGCCAAAGGACTGATAATGTTCAATTCTCTCAAAGCACGGATACCCGGGCGATATACATGAAGATCATCTTCATTTGTTCCCTCCACAACGTTTTTTACTCCAAGTTCTTTCGCTTTCTCCTTCAATTTGCCGAAGAGTAAACTTTTACAGCGATAACACCTGTCTATCGGATTATATTCGATTCCCGCGTCCTGAAGTTCATCTATATATACAACTAAATGCTTTGCTCCCGCTTCTTTTGCTACCTTCGTGGCAATTTCTACATCTTTCATAGGGTGTAGTTCCGTATGTACGGTAATGGCGTAAACTGTTGTTCCGTAGTTTTTCGAGGAGTCACAACAAATCTTTAACAGCAGACTGCTGTCCACCCCTCCCGAAAAGGCAAGTACAATATCTTCTTTAGCAAGAGAATTTATTTTCTCAAACAACTGTTTCTTTTTTTCTTCATAACTTTTCATTTATTGGCACTCCTCAATAATCTTACGATACACTTCCTGCCATGATTTTCCGCTTTCTTTGCAGATTCTTGCAATGCTATCATGCTCCGGGTAAATTCTTTCCCCTGTTGGAAGACTGCAAATCTTAATCTGCACTTCTCCCATTGATGTATCACGGGTTTCAATTCTTCTCGGTAAAACACTTCTCTCCATGCGCTGAATGCGGATACCGATACTTGTTGTTTCTTCAAAAATAATTTTCTGTAACTGCGAAATCTGATTTTCTTTACAGATTACGTTTAACTGATAACCGGGACGGTTCTTTTTCATAAAAACAGGGAAATAATGTACGTCTCTTGCTCCTGCCTCCATAAGTTTTTCCATCGTATAACCAAGCGCCTCTCCCGTGCAGTCATCAATATTACTTTCCAGTTTTATAATTTCATCTTTTTCGACATCTTGATTTGCCTGCTCCTCAATAAGCATTGCGCGAAGAATACTCGGTCTCTCATAATTTCTTTTTCCCGCACCGATACCTGTTTTCAAAATACGGAAATTTTCCGGTAACTTCTCCTCCGTTCTAATCGCCGCCGCAATAGCCGCCCCCGTAGGAGTGACAAATTCCCCTTCCGTCTCTGTAATGCGCAGTGTAAGGTTTTCTGCATTGACAATATTTGCAACGGCAGGAACAGGAATCGGAAGAACCCCGTGCTGGCACCGAACTGTTCCGCTTCCCTCGTAAAGCGTAGGGATAATTACGTCCTCTATTCCTAAATTATCAAGGCAGATGGCAACGGCAGCAATATCCACTATAGAATCCACTGCGCCCACTTCATGGAAATGTACTTCTGTCTTCGGTTTTCCATGCGCTTTCGCCTCTGCATTTGCAAGAATATCAAAAATCTTTTCCGCAAGTTCTTTTGCCCGTTCCGTCATTCTGCTGCAACGGATAATTCCCTGAATTTCAATCAGACCACGGTGTTCATGATGATGGTCGTGACCATGTTCATGTGTATGCTCGTGATGATGGTCGTGGTCATGTGTATGTTCATGATGATGGTCATGACCGTGTAAATAATGCATGTCATGATCATGATTTTCCCGCTCCAGCACCACGTCAAAGTCACAGGCGTCCAGCCCCGACTTCGATACTCTGCTGATTTTCGTCTGAAACTGTCCGCTGATTGAAAGGCTGTTTAAAGTTTCATTTAATACATCTTGATCTGCGCCCAAATCTAAAAGAGCAGCCACCGTCATGTCTCCGCTTATTCCGGCATAACACTCCAAATATAATTTCTGTTTACTCATGTTCATGTACCCCCAGTTTATTAATCTGTGATGCTATGTAACCTGCACCATATCCGTTATCAATATTTACCGTAGCAATTCCATTCGCACAGGAATTAATCATTGTTAGCAATGCTGATATTCCATTCATGCTTGCACCATATCCGACAGAAGTAGGCACTGCAATTACCGGTTTATCTACAAGTCCTCCGATAACACTCGCTAATGCTCCCTCCATTCCCGCTACTGTAATCACGCAATTTGCACTCTGAATTGTCTCTACTCTGGAAAGAAGGCGGTGAAGTCCGCTTACCCCCACATCATATATTCTTTCTACATGATTTCCGAAAAACTCCGCTGTCTGTGCCGCTTCCTCCGCAACGGGAATATCTGCCGTTCCCGCTGTACAGACAACAATCTTTCCGACATATTCTTTTTCCTTCTTCTCAATCTTCAAAATGCGGGACAGCGCATCGTACTCTACTTCAGGAAGTTTTGACTGCACAAGTTCCGCCTGTTCTTTTGACGCCCTCGTTCCAAGTACTTCTCCTTCTTCTGCATAAAGCCGTTCATAAATACTTAAAAGATGCTCGTCCGCCTTTCCGCTGCAAAATACAACTTCTGCGCAACCGGAGCGTAGTTTTCTATGTGTATCCAACTTTGCATATCCTAAATCTTCAAACGGTTGTCTGCGGAAAAATTCTTCCGCTTCCTCCACAGACATTGCGCCATTCTTCACCTGTTCCAATATTTTCTTTGTATCCATATCTGCCTACCTCCGATTTATTTCACTTAAGTCAACTATTCTTGTACAAACTCTTTTTGCCAGATCCATATTATGTGTGACAATCAGCATTCCATAATTGCGTTCTTCTGCCATCTGCAATAAAACATTCCAAATCTGCGCCTGTGAAATAACATCTAGCATCGTTGTAATTTCATCACAAATAAGAAATTTTGTTTCGGGACTTAATAGACGCACAATGCAAAATCGCTGCAGTTCTCCTCCCGACAGTTCCCGCGGCCATCTTGTCAGCCAGTCTTTTTCAATTCCAAAACGCTCCAATATTTTCTCATCGGGATTCCAGCATTCATTTAATGTCTTCTCCATTTTCCATCTCGGATTTACCGCTAACTCGGGGTGTTGGTAAATCATCTGCACCGGACAGAAACCTTTTGCCTGCAAAGGTTTCCCGTCGAGCAAAACCTGTCCGGAATCCGCACGGTTATATCCTGCAAGAATTTTCGCAAGTGTACTCTTTCCGTATCCTGACGGACCTACAATCCCTACTCTTTCCCCTGTTTCTATTTTCAGGTTTACGTCCTTTAGAATCCATGAAGATTTATCCGTATATCGAAAACTTATATTTTCCGCACTAAGTTGCATGAACACACCTAACCTTTCCGCCTCTCAGCTTTCTCATCGGAATTTCACCGCAGCACTTCTTCGTCACATTCGGACAGCGGTCTGCAAACAGACAGCCTTCCGGCAGGTTAGCCGCATAAGGCTGCACACCGTCTATTGCCTGAAATTCATTTTGCGGCAACGCTGAAATAAAGGCTTTGCTGTAAGGGTGACGGAGTTTTTCTGCACCGGCAAGGAAATCTTCCGTTGGCGCTGACTCCACAATTGTTCCCGCATAGAACACGGCAATTCTGTCCGCCACATGAAATGCTAAATCAATATCGTGAGTTATCAAAAGTACTCCCGCTCCATTATCTGCAATCTCCCTAAAATGTCTCAGCGTATCCATAGCCATATCAACGCTAAGTCCCGGTGTAGGTTCGTCTGCAATAATTAATTCAGGAGACTCCATAACCGCTGAAGAAACAAGCACTCTTCTCGCCATTCCGCCGGAAAGTTGAAACGGATACATTTCCTCTACGTCTTTTGATAATTTGTATTTTTCAAACATTTCTTCCTGTCTTTGTTTTGTAGAATAGACGCCCGTAACCTGTTTCCCCACCTTCATCACAGGGTCCAAATAATCAACGGACTGAGGGATAAACATCATCTTTCTTCCAAGAAGTTCTTTTCTTCTTTTTTGTGTAAGTTCTTCTCCATTATAGGAAATCTTTCCACTGATATTCGCATTATTTGGAAGCAGTCCCATAATGGCATGTGCGAGAAGACTTTTTCCCGAACCGCTTGAGCCCACCACGGCGACAATCTCTCCCCGATTTACGTCCAGAGAAAGAGAATGTACAACTTCCAGATTTTCTTTATGGAAAAATCCTTTATACATGCTAAATGACACGACAAGGTCATCTACCGTTAAAACACTTTTTTCTTTCATTTCTCTTCTCCCTACTCATTTCCACTTCCCGGATTCCAAAGTTTCTTCAAATTCTCTCCGATAACATCGAATAAAATAACTGCAATTAAAAGCATTAAGCCCGGGAACAACGCAAGCCACCATTTCCCCGTTGCAATATGGTTCATTGCCTCAGATAAAATCACCCCTATTGCAGGCATTTCCGCAGGCATTCCAAAACCGAGAAATGTGATGGACGCTTCATGCATAATTGCGTGTGGGAAAAGTAAAACCAATCCGATTAAGTATGCCGGAAGCACATGAGGTAAAATGTGCTGTACTGCCACCTGTGTTTTTGATTTTCCCATTTTATATGCCGCCTGTACATACTGTGCAGAGCGAATCTGCATAACTTCCGAGCGGACGATTCTTGTCAGCGAAGGCCAATGCGTCAGGGCGACGGCAACCGTTACCCCCTTCACTCCTTTTCCCATCATAAACGAAATTAGCATTAAAAGCACAAGATGGGGCAGCCCCATACATAAATCTACGCACCAGTTGACAAATTTGTCTACCCAGCCGCCAAATACCGCAGAGGCTATTCCTGCAACTAAAGCGATAACCGAACTGACGACGGAGGCTAAAATACCGATAATCAAACTGTTTGACAGACCTTTAATACATCTATAAAACATATCTCTTCCCACAAAATCCGTGCCAAACAAATGTTTTAATCCCGGTGCCATAAATTTATCCGCATAATTTGTGTCATAACAGGACGGGTCCATAAAGATGCCCCAAAAGAAAATTCCTGCCAAATAAATAACTGCAATGGCCACCAATATGGCAACCATAACTCTTCTGTTCCAAAATTTCTTCTTATCCACGTTTCTCCCCCTCTCTGATTCTAGGGTCAAAAACGCCATATAACAGATTAGCAATTAAATTTCCGGTAAATACAAATAATGCACTGAAAATTGCTATTCCCAGAAGAAGCGGTACGTCTGCATTCATCGCTGCCGCCGTTGTCGCATTTCCTATGCCCGGATATGCGAACACAGTCTCCGCAAGCGCCATACCTCCAAATAATTCATTGAAAGAGGCGAACTGAACCGTAATCGCCGGAAGGGCAACATTGCGCAGAACGTGGCGTTTGACAAGTTGTCTGCCATTTTCCCCTCTTGCTCTCGCATACAGAATAAAATCACTGTTCATAATTTCTATTACTTTCTGCCTTGTATATAAAACGACTTCACTTATACTTACAATCGTAAGTGTCAATACCGGCAAAATCAAATGGTAAATGCGGTCGCCGAGTGTCACCTCTGACGCCAATTTTCCCGCCGGAACTGCCATTCCGATTGGAAACCAGCCCAACTGTACCGCAAATATTGTTAAAATAAGCAGTCCAATCCAAAACACCGGCGCTGATTTAATTACAAGACAAAATGTTTTTACAATTCTGTCCATAATTCCTCCCTGGCGCATTCCACAGACAATACCCAGTATAAAGCCAATGATACCGGACAATGCCCATGCCAGCATCATCAGTACGATCGAATACGAAAATCTTGTCTTAATCACCTCAATGACCGGTTTTTTATATGTGATGGACATTCCCAAATCGCCATGAACAGCGTGCTTTACCCAAGTGGCAAACCTCTCAGGAAGGGGATCATTCAACCCCCATTCCTCAGCGATTTCTTCTTTTGCCTCCTCCGACAATGTTGAATTTGTACCTACATAGGAGACCAGAGGATCAATAGGTGCTTTTGTAATCAGTAAAAACGCCACAATACTGACTGCCATCAAAAGCAGCACCATTCTCACACATTCTCCTAATAACTTCTTTCCGTTTTTCATTAAACTCTCTCCGGTTCTATTTCATTTTCCAATCTGCCATATTGCAGATAATAGGTGTTCCATGCCCATGTGGGTGTGGAATCTGCGTATCTATTGAAATATCCAATTTATCGCTTATAAAGTAGCAATGCTGAATATTTACAAGGAATAAGTTTGTGTAATCTTCATCTGCAATTTTCTGAACTTCTTTCCATGCGGCAACTGCTTTCTCCTGCGTATTTGCAGATAACGCTTCCTTAATTTTAGCATCTACTGCCGGGTTCTGGTAACCTACCACATTATCGTATCCTCCTGTCAGGAATAAATCTGACTGGAATAAAGAAGATAATACTGTTGGAGAATACTGTCCCCAGCCCCACATAATTGCCGATGTGTTTTGTAATGTTACAATTTCCTCCCAAGTTGCCGTTTTTACTTTAATATCAATGCCAAGTTCCTTTGCATTTTCCGCAAGCGCCACAGAAAGATTATATCTGTCCGTATCCCCTGACGATGCATACAAATCAAATGTACATTTCTGTCCGTCTTTTTCACGGATACCGTCTTTTCCTACTTTCCAGCCTGCATCTTCCAAAAGTTTTTTCGCCTCGTCTACCTTTTTATCCGGATAAGTATCCGTACTCGCCCAAACAAGGTTATCTGTAAAGTTCACTGACGGAAGCCCGATTCCGTCAGAAGAATTATCAATAATTTTCTGACGGTCAATTCCGATGGAAAGTGCTTTCCTTACTGCCAGATCGGAAGTGACATTATTTCCAACTGTCACTTTCTTGCCATCAGAGTTTTTCATTTCAGTCACTCTGCGCACCGGAAGACTGACATTTCTAACGTCCATTGTCTCTAATTTCTGTAAAGTCATTCCCGGAATTTTTTCTTTTGAATAGTTTGTTCCGACCATAACAACGTCCAGTTCTCCCGCTTTTGCAGCCGCAAAAGCAGCATCTGTATCCATATTTACAATAGTCACTTTCTTAATTTCCGGTTCTTTTCCAAAATAATTTTCGTTTGCCTCCAAGATAATCTGCTGATCTGCGTCATATTGCGCAACCTTGTACGCTCCCGTTCCAATTGGTTTTGTATCAAACGCTTTACTGTCATAAGCATCTGAAGGCACAATCTGGAGAAGTGCCGTTGTATCTAAAAACGGTGAGTACGCTTCTTTTAACTTAAATTCAACCGTATTTTTATCTATTTCTTTTACCGAAGCAAGACGTGTCAAATCTACATACTCATTATCCGCCTGATTTTTTTGCACTGTCTCATATGTAAATACAACATCTTCCGCATCAAAATCACTTCCGTCACTAAATTTTATATCTTCGTTCAAATGGAAAGTATATGTTAAGGAATCCTGACTTATCTCCCAACTCTTTGCCAAATCTCCCACATACTTTGAATTACTGTCCACTCTCAATAATGCGTTGTTAATAAACGGATATCCGTGTGGTAACGCACCTTTAATCGGGTCCAGACTTCCTTCAAATAGTGTTGTTCCTACATATGCCTTAATTCCGTCCTCTTTTTTTGTGGAACTATCTTTCTTCCCGTTCTCTCCGCCACAACCGGAAACAGCCATCGCAAACATCGCTGTCACGCACAATAAACTCATAAATTTTTTCTTCATATTTTTTCCTCTCTTCTAAATGAAAAAAAGCATACGAACTACCCTTCTGGATATTCCTACGCCTTCTGACATTTTCTTATTCTTGTGTATCAATATGATTATTCCGTATTCCACCGTCTCATTTGTGAAATACTTCTGTATCTCGTTTACGCTTCATGCTGTCTTTTCCGGTTATATACTTCTCATATGATATTGCTTTCTAGCAATTTGAATATTCAATTAATTCTTCTACCACCGATGCAATTAAAAAACTCATCGATGTGTTTCCAACTCCGACAATAATGTTGTTACAATGGTTCATCGGAATCAATAACTTTCTTGCCTCACTTTGACCAACAGCTTCTGCCATCTTTGAAGTGATTTCACCGTACATAGAATCAGCAATTGCTATTCCAACCGGTCCTATAATTATCTCTGCTCTTCTGCAGCCTACCACAACTGCATTCTCGCCTGTTGCCGCATGGTCTGCTCCCGCTTTCAGCATATTCGATGTTGCCATGGAATTCGTTCCCACTGCCGTTATCTCTGCTGCAGGAAATTCCTGCTTAATCGCTGACACAAGTTGTTTCCCCATGCCACCGCCCTGTGCATCTATAATTAGTACTTTCATTTCTGCTCCTCATTTCTTTATTTTCTTATCTTGTATAGTATAGCAGAATATCGGGGACACTGGCAATCTTTTCATAAAGTATCGGCGGTCAAACAACCGCCGACGCTTTATTATATAGTTATATGGAGTTTAAACAAATAACTTTATTTCGCTTTTTTCTTCTTTAAGAATGATAATTCTGTTTCCGCTATAATAATAGCAGCAAAAATTAATACAAATCCCATGATTGAACGTGGTGTGAATTTTTCATTAAAGAAAATTGCTCCAAATACAAGTCCGAAAATATTTTCAAAACTTAAGATAATTGAAACACTTGTTGGGTTTTCTGTCTTCTGTGCAATTGTCTGTAATAAGAAACAGATTCCTGAACAAACAATACCAAGATATAACACTCCACCAACTGCTCCCATATTCCATTCGATTGCTCCCGGATTCTCCATTGTCAATGTAAATACCCAAGCTAAAACGGCACATACAACAAACTGAAGCATTGTAATTAATCCAGGGTCTTTATCTTTGCCCCATTTTGCAATGGCAATAATCTGTGCTGCCCAGAATACAGAACTGATGATAGAAATACTGTCACCGTAACTGATACTGAAGTTTCCTGCTACAGATACTAAAATAATACCGACCGCACACATTGTCGCTGCAATAACATGATAAATCTTTGGTTTTTCTTTTAAGATTAACCAACCAAGAAATGGTACAAATACGCAGTATGCAGATGAAAGGAAATGACTCTTTCCAGGCATCTCAAGCATAACACCGATTGTCTGTGTGAAATATGCCATAAACAGACATACACCAATGAAAATACCACTCTTTAAATAATCTTTATCAATTTGTTTTAACTTGTTGAAATTTGCCAACGCTAAAATCACACCTGCAACCGTAAAACGACAGGCAAGAAGTGTTCCCGCCGGCAACGTGTCCGTAGAACCTTTGATAACAACCATGGAACTTCCCCATGCAATCGCTACGAACAAGAGAGCTAATTTACCAAACATGCTATTCTTCTTCATAAATTTTTCTCCATTCATTTACCGTGAAGAACTATTCCATTACGCCAAGTCCTTTTGCAACACGTGTAATGAAGTCCTGAACATTAGTTACCATAGTTGTTGCTGCCAAACTTCCTCTGTCTAAAAGTTTGTTTACAACGAATTCGTCTGCGTCAACTGTGTAAAGATATACCGGACGAATTGTTCCGTCTTTTAATACACGGAAAGAAGGAGTCATGTTACCAACAGCGATTGTATGTAACATTGTTGCAAGACAGATAACTGTTGTTGCTTCTTTAACAATACCTCTCATTGCATTTGCTGCTTCATAAACGTTTCCATATACTTCCGGAAGTGGTCCGTCATCACGGATAGAACCTGCAAGTACGATTGGCACGTTGTTATTTACACAACTGCAGATAATACCGTCGTTCAAATCATAATCTTTCATGAACTGTGGAATAGAACCGCTTCTTCTTACTTTATTCAATACGTCTAAGTGATTGTAATGTCCGTTTGGCTGTGACTGCTGTGTGTAGATGTCCTGGCCAAGGGCTGTATGTAATAATGCACCTTCCAAATCATGTGTTGCCAAAGCATTACCTGCTAAAAGACCATGTGCATATCCGTTTTCAACAAGTGCCTGCATTGCTGCTCTTGCGTTAGCATCGAAAGCGAAAGCAGGTCCCATTACCCATACAATCTTTCCGCCGTTTTCTTTTTCATGTTTTAACAATTCAAATAATTTGTCATAGTCACGTGCATATGATGTCTCACGGCTTCTTCCCTGACGGAATACGAACTGGTCATCTAATTTTTCTCCAGCCTCTTCAAATCCGTGACAGTGCATATATACACCTTCTTCGCATCTTTCTGTTCTTCCAAGAAGTACTTTGTCACCTTTTTTAATATTTCTCGCTTCAACAACTGCAAGATGTCCATCATCACAGAGAATTACACATGAATCCATACGGCTTTCCTCCGCAAGTTTCCATTCTCCATTGATTTTAAAGTATTCAGGATACATAGATGTGCTGTGATAATATTCAGGCACTACCCCGTCCTTTTCTGCCGCTTCGTATTTAGCGTCCGGTGCGTTTACGAACATTTCCTGTGTAAAGTCCGGGTGATGATACTTAGGCATTTCAAAATTTGACATAATACTTACCTCCTTAGTTATATACATTATTTATGAGTTTATAAATACTTATGATAATAATTTAACACATCTGACACACCCTCATCAGACAATTTATTACGTTATTTCTGTATTTTACGTTGTTTTTTATGCAAAAAAATCACAAAACCGTTGTTTTTTGACTCTGTTTTTGTGATTTTTCAACATATTTTTTCTTATTCACTTTTCCAATTTTACTTTCCTGCGAAATTCCCCTGCCGTTCTTCCTTTTATTTGTAGAAAATTCCGTGACAATGTCTTCTCCGTCTTGTATCCCACCTCCAGCGCAATTGTCAGCACACTCTTATCACTGTCGAGCAGCAACTGTGCAGCATGGTTTACACGGATAAAATTCAAAAATTCGTTAAAACTCATTTCCACTTGATAAGACAATACACGATTTAATTCCTTCGGAGACATTTTAAACTGCTCGCTGACCGCCTGCAATTGTAAATCTTCCGTATGATTTCGATAAATGTATTCCACAATTTCATAAAACTCTCTTCTATCTACAATGTGACACCTGTCTCCGATGACCTGATATGTATTGCGAAACTCTTTTGTCTTTATTCCCATTCGCGCTTTAAATACTTTACACATATGCGAATCGTCCGTAAATCCTAAAATCTCTGCCAGTTCCCCTACAGTTAAATTTGTATAGAGCAGATAATTAATCATTTTACCTACCCGCATTTCATTTAGCAAATCAAAAAAAGACAATCCTGTCGTGTTTTTAATATAAGAACGAATTGCAGATTCACTCATATAAAATTTTTGCGACAACATAGAAATCGTAATCTTTTCATTCAAATGCGCATACATAAACTGCAAAATTTCACTTGCATCTATCGAAGTCTCCCTGGGAACTCTCCTGTTGCTCCTAACAAAAGAAACTAAAATCTCAATCAATTTATTAATAATATATACGTTGCTGAATATTTCCTCTCCCGTTTCTTTTTCATCTTCGTTTACATATCTTATTTCATTTCCTATCTGATGAAACATGTTTTGTATTTCTTTATATTTTTCTTCTCCGAACGTAATTACCGGTGCCTTTCTGAGAACCTGCGAAAAAGATAACTGCACATTATCCGGATTAAAAAATGTTTTTACCAACTCATTGATTCGTTCAAAGTGGTATTGTACTACATAAAACTGAAGTGGTTTTTTTACTTCCACAATCTCTGTAATCTGCCACGGTAATACGGATACAAGGCTCCCTTTCGTTATAATATATTCTTTGCTGTTTATCAGAATTTTCCCTACCCCTTCATTTACCAGCCACAACCTTGACATGGGGTGAATTAACGGCTCCGTAACTTTCTCAAAAACTTCCACTTCAAAATTACATATACAGTTATTCATATTATCCGAGGTATAGAGACTCTGAATTGGAATAAATCCCATTTCCTGACTCCTCTCAAACAACTCAATTACATAGTTACTTATACATAATAAACATATTCTCACTCTCTGTCAAATAAGACCTGCCCTTGTTTTCTTTTTGTTTTTTCTTTATACTATAAATAAATGAATTTTATATACAAATCAAAGGAGTGTAATAATGTACAAATTACAAAAACAGTTAGAATCCATTCATCGCAAAAGGTATCCTGCCTATAAATCACTAAAAGGCGTTTACGATTTCAAAAATTATACTTTATCCATCGACCACGTACAGGGCGATCCCTTCGCCTCCCCATCTGCTGTGAGTGTCCGTATTCCTCACAAACTTGCGGGATTTCCCCGGGAATACTTTGACCGTTATGACAAACGAATTGCGTTACAGGACTATTTGCTGCGCCTTTTCGCAAAGAAGATTTCATCGTTTAGTTTTAAGGCAAAAGGCTCTGGAAAAAGCGGTCTTATTTCCACGAGCCTTTGCGGGCAGAAAATTTTAGAGAGAACTGCCTGCGAATTTGCAGATAAGGAAATCATTGTCCGCCTTGAAATTGGATTTCCCGCCAACGGAAGAACAATAAACGCAACCGAACTGGAAAAAATTCTTTTCGATTTCCTTCCAAAATGTATCGAATCTATCTTTTATTATAAAAAATTAAATGCAGATAATGTCCTGTCTGTCATTCATCTCGCTGAAGATCAGACTGCTGTCCGCGAACAGTTAAATGAAAATAATTTAATCTGCTTTATTGCAGACGGTTCTATTCTTCCGAGAGAATCCGGTATTTCTGACAGACCGATGAAAAATGCCATTCCTTTTAAAAGCCCTTCCTCTCTTCTCGTGGAACTCTCTCTTCCGCGCCAAAGAAAAATAAAAGGTATGGGATTAAAAAAAGGAATCACTCTTATTGTCGGCGGCGGTTATCACGGAAAATCTACATTATTAAATGCTATCGAATCGGGAGTGTATAATCATATTATCAGAGATGGTCGCGAATATGTCATCACTGATGACACGGCAGTAAAACTTCGCGCAGAAGACGGTCGCTGTATAAAAAATACGGATATTTCTCTTTTCATCAACGACCTTCCAAACCAAAAAGATACGCAGCATTTTTCTACGGAAAATGCCAGCGGAAGCACCTCTCAGTCTGCCAATGTTATTGAAGCTATGGAGAGTGGCAGCAAACTTTTCCTTATTGATGAAGACACTTCTGCCACAAACTTTATGGTTCGCGACGAGTTAATGCAGAGTATTGTGACGAGAGATAAAGAGCCGATCACACCATTTTTAGAACGTGTAACAGATTTGTACAGACAGTCCGGCATTTCCACTATCCTTGTTGCAGGAAGTTCAGGTTCTTATTTTTATACGGCAGACACCGTTTTGCAGATGGACTGCTATCACACGAAAGAAATTACCGACAAAGTAAAGGAAAAGTGTAAAAAAACAACTGCCCCTTCTCTTTTTGCGCCAAATTATAAAACACCTGATTTTCAGAGAACTCTTTTTGCCGCAAAACCAAATTACCGGCCAAATGACCGGATCAAACTAAAATTCCACGGGAAAGACTCTTTCCAAATTGACAGGCAGACTGTGGACTTACGCTACGTGGAACAATTGGCAGACGCCGAACAAACCGCCTGCCTTGCTTACTTATTAAAATACGCCCTTTTACATTACAGTGGAAGTAAAAAGACGGTGCAGGAAATTGTCTCTGCCCTCACCAAACAAATTGAAACAAAAGGATTGTCTTCTATTTTTGACTCTTCTTATATTTCATTAGGACTTGCTCTCCCCCGTCCGCAGGAAATCTATGCCTGCTTTAACCGGTATAGAGAATTATAGAAAAGGGGCTGTTGCAAAA
>NZ_BAAHSH010000038.1:0-25166 GCF_054660755.1 Faecalimonas hominis | reverse complement strand
AATCAAAAATGGTTGACACTTCATTCGACAAAAATGTTATTTTTTATATTTTTTTAATGTTTTTTTGTATTTTTTCGCATTTTACTATTCTATATTTTTCTTTTTATTTCAGTTTTAATTTTATTACTTTTAAATTTCTTACTTATTTTTATTAAATACAACATTTTTATTTACATTATCTGATTTTAAAATTTATATTCTGTTTTTTTGCGATTATTCAATTTGCACAACTTTTAATTCTTCTTTTCTTATAATGCCATATTTTTCTCTTCGTTTCCACAAGATTAAGAATAGTCAAAAAAAGACCATTGGAACATCGTCCAACAGCCTTTATATTTTTTATCTTCTTTTCTCCCAATCCACGAACATCATAATAAATCCGATAAACAAAATCCCCGAACATATCACTATCGCCTTTTCCCGCAGCACCTCAACGAATACATTTCCCAGTATTGCCCCAAGAACAAAGCATAGAATCACTCCGTAATAGAGAAAACCTTTTTTTAATTTTTTCTTTTCTTTTGTGTGCCAATACTCACACATATTTTGTGTAGCACTTCTCAAATTACCGATACACATTGTTGTCGCAATTCCGTTTCCGTGTATTTTGCGAAAACTTTCCACCTGTATCCCGCAGGCAAAGGAAGTCAGGCTGTTAGCAGGAAGATTATATTCCTGCGGGATAAAACATACCCCCACCAGCACAAACGCCTCGATTAAGATAGAAATCTGTCTCCAATGCAGAAGACTTTTTTCTTTTAACTTGAGCCGAATCATATCCGAAAGGGCTATCCCCACAACAAACGCCACAACGGGAACGGCATATCTCAGGGCGACGCTCCAGTTTTTTTCCGACAGATGAATACCGAGCAACAAAATATTCCCTGTCTGCGCATTTGCGAACACTTTCCCTCTGCACATATAGGAATAAGCGTCCATAAATCCTCCGGCAATGGCGAGAACCACGCCCAGTCTGATTGATTCCGACATCTGCTTTTTCATTTTTACACTTCCTTCTTCACTACTGTCCCAGTTTCTCTACCTCCATATTTTGCGGAAGTAAAATACTTAACAAAATAGAAACGACAAATACGATGGCTACGCAGTTTCCACCAAAAATATCTCTCACAATCTGAGGGAAAATTCTCCAAATATCCGCCTCGCTCGCTGTCGTAAAACCAATTCCAATAGCGAGGGAAATTGCGGTAATAATTACATTTCTCTGTGAAAATCCTGCTCTCGCAAGCATCTGCACACCACTTACCATGATAGTACCAAACATCATAATTGTACAGCCACCCAAAACAGATTCAGGCAGTGAAGAGAAAAAGTTTGCAATCGGCGGGAAAAATCCTGCAAGAATCATGCAGAGCGCTCCCATCATAATCGTAAATCTGTTGACTACTTTTGTCATTGCAACAAGTCCTACGTTCTGACTGAAAGACGTAATCGGCGGACAGCCAAAAAGTCCTGTCACTGAACTTAGGAAACCGTCACAGGCAAGTGAACCTGAGATTTCCTTTTCCGTTACTTCTCTTCCAAGACCTGTCGCCACTACTGCCGATGTGTCCCCGATTGTTTCCGCAGCAGATACCATAAATATAATAAATACCGCTATAATAGCATTCAGATTAAATTCAGGCGTCACCGGAAGTATTCTCGGAATCGCAACCATTCCTCCGTCAAAAACTCCCGATAAATCTACAACACCGAGGGCGAGCGATAAAATATATCCGACTGCCAGTCCAAATAAAACTGACAGTTGTTTCCAAAATGATTTTGCAACAATGTTAAACAGCAGACAGGCAACTAATGTCACTGTTCCTATCAGAAGATTTTTTGCCGAACCAAAGTCTTCCGTGTACCCTCCCCCAAAAGAGCGTACTCCTACAGATAAAAGAGAATAACCAATGGTTGTCACGACAATTCCGGCAACAAGAGGAGTAATGATTTTTCTCCAATATTTTGCAAGAAGTCCCAACGTTCCTTCCAAAATACCGCCCACAATAACTGAGCCTACCACTGTCGCATATCCGTATTCCGTACCAATGTAAGATAACAAAGTAACAAAAGTAAAACTGACTCCCATTACGATAGGAAGCCTTGCTCCCACTCTGCCGAGGGGATATAACTGAATCAGCGTCGCAATTCCCGCCATAAACATGGCATTCTGTAATAAAAGCGCCTGTTGTTTCTCACTCACTCCCGACGCTGCCGCAATCAATATAATCGGCGTTAAGTTTGCCACAAACATAGCCAAAATGTGCTGTAAACCAAACGGAATGGCTTTCGCAACGGGAACACGCCCGTCCAATTTATAAATATTTTCCACACAGACTTCTTTTTTCTGTTGTTCTTTCATCTGTTTCCTCCCTTTAAAAAGAGCCAAGTGAATCACTTGGCCCTGTTTTTTATTCCTCTATTGTTTCAAATTCCTCTGTCAATTCTTCTACATTATCTGCAAGATTAGAATCTTCAAAGTCTTCTGCGTCATCAAACTCGATTTCCTGTTTCTTTCCTGTGTCTAATGTTACGTCACGGTATTTTCTCATACCCGTACCTGCCGGAATCAGTTTACCGATAATAACATTTTCCTTCAGACCAATCAGTGGATCGACTTTACCTTTGATTGCTGCTTCCGTAAGAACTTTTGTTGTCTCCTGGAAAGAAGCGGCTGACAGGAATGAGTTAGTTGCAAGAGAAGCTTTTGTGATACCGAGCATAACAGGTTCTCCTGTTGCCGGCTCTTTACCTTCTGCAATTAATTGTTCATTCACATCATCAAAATCAAGTACATCTACCATTGTTCCCGGTAAGAATTCAGAATCTCCGTTTTCTTCAATACGGATTTTCTTCAGCATCTGACGAACAACGACTTCGATATGTTTATCATTGATTTCTACACCCTGAAGACGATATACTCTCTGCACTTCCTGAATCATGTAATCCTGTACTGCGCGTAAACCTTTAATCTTCAGAATATCGTGAGGATTTACACTACCTTCCGTCAGTTCATCACCTGCTCCCAATACTGCTCCGTCCTGAATTTTAATTCTTGAACCGTAAGGGATTAAATATGCTTTTGATTCACCTGTCTCATTGTTTGTAACAATAATCTCACGTTTTTTCTTTGTATCATTAATTGTGGCAGTTCCGCCGAACTCTGTAATAATTGCAAGTCCTTTTGGCTTTCTTGCCTCGAAAAGTTCTTCGACACGAGGAAGACCCTGTGTAATATCTCCACCGGCTACACCACCTGTATGGAATGTACGCATGGTCAACTGTGTACCCGGTTCACCGATAGACTGTGCGGCAATGATACCAACAGCCTCACCAACCTGAACAGGTTCTCCTGTTGCCATGTTTGCACCATAACATTTTGCACAAACACCGATGTGTGATTTACAAGTTAAGATTGTACGGATTTTTACTTCTGTAATCGGACCGCCGTCTTTGTTTACACCGTATTTCATAACCTGTTCGGCACGTTTTGGTGTAACCATGTGGTTTGCTTTTACAATAATGTTTCCGTCTTTATCATAAATCGTCTCACATACATAACGTCCTGTGATACGTTCCTGTAAACTCTCAATCTCTTCGTTCCCGTCCATGAATGCTTTTACATACATACCCGGAATTTCTGCACCTTTTTCCACACAGTCAACTTCACGGATAATCAAATCCTGTGATACGTCAACAAGACGTCTTGTTAAGTATCCTGAATCGGCTGTACGAAGAGCAGTATCGGAAAGACCTTTTCTTGCACCGTGGGCAGACATGAAGTATTCCAATACGTCAAGACCTTCACGGAAGTTTGATTTGATAGGAAGTTCGATTGTACGACCTGTTGTATCAGCCATCAAACCACGCATACCTGCCAACTGCTTAATCTGTTTGTCAGAACCACGGGCTCCCGAGTCAGCCATCATAAAGATATTGTTGTATTTATCCAAACCGTCTAACAGCGCTTTTGTCAGGGCATCGTCAGTGTTTTTCCATGTTTCTACAACCTCTTTATAACGTTCTTCCTCTGTGATCAAACCACGTTTGAAGTTCTTTGTAATTCTGTCTACAGTATCCTGTGCGTTCTGGATAAGTTCCGGTTTCTGAGGCGGCACGGTCATCTCGGAAATAGATACCGTCATCGCTGCTCTTGTGGAATATTTATATCCTGTCGCTTTAATTTTATCTAATACTTCCGCTGTCACTGTTGCACCGTGTGTATTGATAACTTTTTCAAGAATCTGTTTGTTCTGTTTCTTTCCTACAAGGAAGTCAACTTCCAATAACAATTCATTTCCCGGAATGCTTCTGTCAACGAATCCTAAGTCCTGTGGAATGATTTCGTTAAATAAGAAACGTCCCAATGTAGATTCTACGTTACCTGTCAATGTTCTTCCGTCAGGAAGTTTCTTCGTCACGCGGACAGTGATGCGTGAATGAAGTGTGATAACTTCGTTTTCATACGCTAAAATTGCTTCATTTAAGTTCTTGAAAAATTTACCTTCCCCTTTTACTCCCGGTCTCTCCTGAGTTAAGTAGTAAATACCAAGTACCATATCCTGTGAAGGAACGGCTACCGGACCACCGTCAGAAGGTTTCAAAAGGTTGTTTGGTGATAATAACAGAAAACGACACTCAGCCTGCGCTTCTACGGAAAGAGGAAGATGGACAGCCATCTGGTCACCGTCGAAGTCAGCGTTGTATGCAGTACATACAAGCGGGTGAAGTTTGATTGCTTTACCTTCTACAAGAATCGGCTCAAATGCCTGAATACCAAGTCTGTGAAGAGTAGGGGCACGGTTCAGCATAACCGGGTGCTCTTTGATAACGTCTTCTAATACGTCCCAAACTTCTGTCTGAAGTCTCTCAACCATTTTCTTGGCATTTTTAATGTTGTGTGCCGTTCCATTTGCCACAAGTTCTTTCATAACGAAAGGTTTGAATAACTCAATAGCCATTTCTTTTGGAAGACCACACTGGTAAATCTTAAGTTCCGGTCCTACTACGATAACGGAACGTCCTGAATAGTCAACACGTTTTCCAAGTAAGTTCTGACGGAAACGTCCTGATTTACCTTTTAACATATCTGATAAGGATTTTAACGCTCTGTTACCAGGTCCTGTTACCGGACGTCCGCGTCTTCCGTTATCAATCAAGGCATCTACTGCTTCCTGCAACATTCTCTTCTCATTGCGAACGATAATGTCCGGTGCGCCTAATTCTAAAAGTCTTTTCAGACGGTTATTTCTGTTAATAATTCTTCTGTATAAATCATTTAAGTCAGATGTGGCAAAACGTCCACCGTCCAACTGTACCATCGGACGTAAATCCGGTGGGATAACCGGAATTGCATTCAGAATCATCCATTCCGGTTTGTTTCCTGACTCACGGAATGCCTCAACAACTTCCAGACGTTTTACGATTCTTGCACGTTTCTGTCCTGTTGCTCCTTTTAATCCGCCCTGCAATTCATTGTATTCTTTATCTAAATCAATTTCCTGTAACAATTCCTGAATGGATTCAGCGCCCATACCTACACGGAAAGCGCTTCCCCATTTTTCTCTTGCTTCCTGATATTCCTGCTCAGATAATACCTGTTTATACTGTAAATCTGTTTCACCTTTATCTAATACAATGTAAGATGCGAAGTACAATACTTTTTCCAATGTTCTTGGAGAAATATCAAGGATTAAGCCCATACGGCTTGGGATTCCTTTGAAGTACCAGATATGTGATACCGGAGCGGCAAGGTCGATATGACCCATACGCTCACGGCGAACACTTGCTTTTGTTACTTCTACTCCACAACGGTCGCAGACAACCCCTTTATAGCGGATTTTCTTATATTTTCCACAGTGGCATTCCCAGTCCTTGCTTGGTCCGAAAATTCTCTCGCAGAAAAGACCGTCTTTTTCCGGTTTCAATGTTCTATAGTTAATTGTTTCCGGTTTTGTTACTTCACCTCTTGACCATTCTAAAATCTTCTCAGGTGATGCCAAACCAATCTTAATAGCATCAAAAGTCATTGGCTGGTATGTTGCTTCATTATTTGTTGCTGACATATAGGCACTCCCTTCTATTCTTCGTCAAGAATTTCATCAAATTCGATATCTTCAGGTTCTTCTTCAATATCTATCAACTCGTCGCCTTCAAATTCTTTCTGGCTAAAGCCGTGTTCTCCGTAAGATTCATCTTCCGGAGCATAAGTTCTATCTCCCTCAATAATTGAGTGTAAATCGGTTTCACCGTAATCTATTGTCTCCATAATTTCTACTTCTGTATTGTCGTCACGAAGTACTCTCACATCAAGTCCGAGTGACTGTAACTCTTTCAGAAGTACCTTGAAGGATTCAGGGATACCCGGTTCAGGAATATTTTCACCTTTGATGATTGCTTCGTATGTCTTCACACGTCCGACAACATCATCGGATTTCACTGTCAGGATTTCCTGTAATGTGTAAGATGCACCATAAGCCTCCAATGCCCAAACTTCCATCTCACCGAATCTCTGTCCACCGAACTGCGCTTTACCACCGAGCGGCTGCTGAGTTACCAATGAGTAAGGACCTGTTGAACGTGCATGGATCTTGTCATCAACTAAGTGATGCAGTTTCAGGTAGTGCATGTGTCCGATAGTTACAGGGCTGTCAAAATATTCTCCCGTTCTACCGTCACGGAGTCTTACTTTACCGTCTCTTGAAAGAGGAACACCTTTCCATAATTTTCTATGTTCTCTGTTCTCTGACAGATATTCCAAAACTTCCGGTAATAATTCTTCTTTATGTTTTGCTTCAAACTCTTCCCACTCTAAGTTGACATAGTCATTTGCCAGGTCGAGTGTATCCATAATGTCAACCTCGTTTGCACCGTCAAATACAGGTGTTGCAATATTAAATCCTAATGCTTTTGCAGCAAGACTTAAGTGGATTTCAAGCACCTGTCCGATGTTCATACGTGAAGGCACACCAAGTGGGTTCAATACGATGTCCAAAGGACGACCGTTTGGCAGGAACGGCATATCTTCTACAGGTAATACACGGGAAACAACACCCTTGTTACCGTGACGTCCGGCCATCTTATCTCCTACGGAAATCTTTCTCTTCTGTGCAATGTAAATGCGAACTGCCTGATTTACACCAGGTGATAATTCGTCACCGTTTTCTCTTGTAAATACTTTCGCATCTACAACGATACCGTACTCTCCGTGTGGCACTTTCAGTGAAGTATCTCTTACTTCTCTCGCCTTCTCGCCGAAGATTGCACGAAGTAATCTTTCCTCTGCCGTCAGTTCCGTCTCTCCCTTAGGAGTTACTTTACCGACTAAAATATCACCTGCGCGAACTTCAGCACCGATACGGATAATACCTCTGTCGTCAAGGTCTTTCAACGCATCGTCACCGACACCCGGAATATCTCTTGTGATTTCTTCAGGTCCGAGTTTTGTATCACGCGCTTCTGCTTCATATTCTTCAATGTGGATTGATGTATATACATCGTCCTGTACTAATCTTTCGCTTAATAAAACGGCATCTTCGTAGTTGTAACCTTCCCATGTCATAAATCCGATCAATGGGTTTTTACCAAGTGCCATTTCACCGTTTGATGTAGAAGGTCCGTCTGCGATTACCTGACCTGCTTCCACTCTCTCACCTTTGACAACGATCGGTCTCTGATTGTAGCAGTTACTCTGGTTACTGCGAAGGAATTTTGTTAATTTATATGTTTTTCTTGTTCCGTCATCGTGTTTAACAGTAATTTCTTTTGATGTAGAACGGTCTACCACACCTGCCTGTTCGGCAACGATACAAACCCCTGAATCGACAGCGGCTTTTGTCTCCATACCTGTTCCGACAACCGGCGCTTCCGTCATAAGAAGAGGTACTGCCTGACGCTGCATGTTTGAACCCATAAGCGCACGAGTCGGGTCATCGTTTTCAAGGAAAGGAATCAGCGCAGTCGCTACGGAGAATACCATCTTAGGTGATACGTCCATGTAGTCAAATGCTGTTTTTTCGTATTCCTGTGTCTCTTCACGATAACGACCTGATACATTCTTGTGAATGAAGTGTCCTTCTGCATCAAGAGGCTCATTCGCCTGCGCTACATGATAGTTATCTTCCTCATCTGCCGTCATATAAACAACTTCTTCTGTTACAACAGGGTTTTTCGGATCTGTTTTATCAATCTTACGGTATGGCGCTTCCACAAATCCGTACTCATTAATTCTTGCGTAGCAGGCAAGAGAGTTGATCAATCCGATGTTAGGACCTTCAGGAGTCTCGATCGGACACATTCTTCCATAGTGTGAGTAGTGAACGTCTCGAACCTCGAATCCGGCTCTGTCTCGTGAAAGACCACCAGGTCCAAGTGCTGATAAACGTCTCTTATGTGTCAACTCACCAAGTGGGTTGTTCTGATCCATAAACTGTGACAACTGAGAAGAACCGAAGAATTCTTTCACCGCTGCCGTTACCGGTTTAATGTTAATGAGTGATTGAGGAGAAATTCCTTCCAAATCCTGAGTTGTCATTCTCTCACGAACAACTCTTTCCAATCTGGACAAACCAATTCTGTACTGGTTCTGTAATAATTCACCAACCGCACGGATACGTCTGTTTCCTAAGTGGTCAATATCATCATCTGTTCCGATACCATATTCCAAGTGGATATTGTAGTTGATTGACGCTAAAATATCTTCTTTTGTAATATGTTTCGGAATCAGTTCGTGAATATTTCTGCGGATTTCTTCTTTTAATTCGTCAATGTCGCCGCCTGTCTCTTCTAAGAGGTCTGCCAATACAGGATAGTATACTAATTCTGCAATTCCCAATTCTTTCGCATCTACATCTACTACGCTCTCTAAATCTACCATCATGTTAGAAAGAATTTTGATGTTGCGTTCTTCGCCTTTCACCCATACAAATGGAACGGCTCCGTTCTGAATTGCTTCCGCTAACTCTCTTGTGATTACCTGGCCTTCTTCCACAATCACTTCGCCTGTAATTGCACTCACAATATCCTCTGCTGCGACCTGACCCGTAATACGGTTTTTCAACGCTAATTTCTTATTGAATTTATAACGGCCTACTTTCGCTAAATCGTAGCGTCTTGCATCAAAGAACATGCTTGTAATTAAACTTTCCGCACTGTCCACCGCAAGAGGCTCGCCCGGACGAATCTTCTTATATAACTCCAAAAGACCTTCCTGATAACTCTCTGCCGTATCTTTTCCAAAACTTGCCAAAATCTTAGGTTCTTCACCGAACAAATCTAAGATTTCCGCATTTGTACCAAATCCCAATGCACGAATCAGCACTGTAATCGGTACTTTTCTCGTTCTATCTACACGTACATAGAAAACGTCATTGGAGTCTGTTTCATATTCTAACCACGCTCCACGGTTTGGAATTACTGTGGAAGAATATAATTCTTTCCCAATCTTATCATGAGCAATCGCATAGTAAATTCCCGGTGAACGCACTAACTGACTTACGATAACACGTTCTGCTCCGTTGATAACGAATGTACCTGTCTTTGTCATCAGCGGTAAATCTCCCATGAAAATCTCATGCTCGTTAATCTCATCTGTTTCTTTATTATAAAGTCTTACTTTCACCTTAAGCGGTGCCGCATATGTTGCATCACGTTCTTTGCATTCCTCAATTGTGTACTTTACATCATCTTCGCATAATGTAAAATCAACAAATTCCAGACTTAAGTGACCGCTGTAATCAGCAATCGGAGAAATATCTTCAAATACTTCTTTTAATCCGGCATCAAGAAACCATTGATATGAATCTTTCTGAACTTCGATTAAGTTAGGCATCTGAAGCACTTCTTTTTGTCTAGAATAGCTCATGCGAGAACTTTTTCCATTTGTGATGGGACGAATTCTGTTTTTCTCCATTGACGTTTCACTCCTTGTATATTTATTTGGCTCTCATGTTATTTTCCTCGTAATATACAATGAAAAACGGCTTTTCTGCCGATTTCCATCGCATTATGTGGGCATGATTTTCCACAATAGTGCATTTTTAACTGTATCATACGGTTTCGGGCTTGTCAAGAGGTTTTTTTACAACTATAAAAAAGTTTGCAAAATAAGACGGCCGGTATATAACCCGACCGCCTTTTATTTTATCTGTCTTTTCTTCTTCTCTTAACGAAAATACCGCCGATGCCTGCTGCCGCTGCTGCGAATAATGCACCCCAAAGAGCGATTGGGGCTGTATCTCCAGTCTTCGCTGCTCCGTGTGATCCGCCTGCGCCCGAACCGTTTCCATTTCCACTTCCGTTTCCGTCATCTGTCGGCGGAATTGGAGGCTGCGGATCAGGATCAGTCGGTTTGTCAGGTTCTTTTACATCGTCCATTGCAGCACGCAATGTCTTGATTTGCTCAGCAATCTGTTCTTTCGTTGCTTCCTTATATAAATCTTTCGCTTTTGCAATCTCGTCTTGAAGTGTCTTCCATGCGTCCTCTTTATAATCGTCCTTGTCAAGTTTCTCTGCCTCAGACACTAAAGTCTTCAATTCAGAAATATCTACAAGTACTTTTTTTACATTTTCTTTGCTAAGGCTTTCGATAGCCTTTTCCACTTCATTCTTTGTTGCGCCCGCTTTTTTAAGAACGTCTTCCGCTGCTTTTACAAGCGCTTCATATTCTTCATAAGATTTTGCCGTATAGTTTACTTCATCGTAGTTCAAATCAGCAATTGCTTTTCTCAATGCACTGATGTCAACAAGCGCATCTTTTTCTTTGTTGATTTTGTCAACAAGATTTGTAATATCTTCTCCGGTTGCGTCCGGATTGTTTAACATTTCTTTTGCATCATCAATCAAATCTTTGTATGCATTCCAACTGCCTTCTGTATAACAGTTTTCTTCTTTTTGTTTCTCGGCAAGTTCTTCATACTCTTTGATTGCATCAATCAGGCTCTTTCTGTTTTCATCTAATGGAATCAGTTTTGCAAATGCGTCTTTCAAAGATTCCATCATTTCATTTACCTGATCTTTCGTTGCATTGTCATCATTTGCAAGTGTAAGCGCCTCTTCCACAACTTTTTGAAGTGCGTCATAACTGTCTTTTACATAGAGGTTGGCATCTAATTTTTTATACTCTTCTGCTTTTGCACATAACTCTGCCACATTTGCAAGTGCAGATTTTGCTTCGTTCAATGCCAATACCGCTTTGTCAACTTCGTCCTGTTTTGCACTTTCTTTCTCAAGAACCGCTTTTCCGCTTTCATATGCTGTTGTGTAGTCAGCGAAAGTCTTTTTAGAGTAGTCCGCACTGTTTTCTGCAATTTTTTCGTATTCCTGAATTGCTTTTTCCAATTCCGTGAAAACGACTTCATTGACAAGTTTTGCGTCTGCCCATACTGCATGGTCATTTCCGTCTGAACCGTTTGTCTCTGCGATAAGAGAAACTGTTTTTGCTCCTCTGATGGCCACATTTACAGGAACAGATGTCTTGAATTTAACAGCGTCTTTGCGGAACACTTCTTTTCCGTCCACTTTGACAACAAAGTTTACTTCTCCGTTGCCGCCCTGCTCTTTTCCAATACCCGCAACTGCCTTAAACATTGTTGCGTCCAGTCCCTCTACGTTCACGGTTACTTCTGAAGGCGCATGAGAACCCACACCTTTGTCAAATTTAGTTGCTTTACCGTCAACCCATACACCGAGTTCACCGCCACAAGTACATGTATCACGCATATTTGCGCTGTATCCTGCTTTATCAACCGTCCAGTTCATATCGCTGATGTACATTTGGTCTACAAGTTCAAAGTTAATTGTGTAAACTTTTTCAATTCCGTATCCTGAAGTTGCACGGATTGTCGCTACAGGTTTTTCCAATGTAGGCTGTGTAATCTCAACTTTTACGTCTTCTGCGTTTTTCACAACATCTACTTTAGGAAGTTTCACATCTTCTTTATTAAAGAGTTGATGTGTATATTCTGTCTTAGATACTTCAAATCCTTCTAATGCTTTTCCGTCTAAAGTAATGTTTTTAACAGGCATTGTAGAATTCACATCAAGTTTGCTGTTTTCCATTCTTTCTTTTACAAATGCGTTTGCATCTGCCGCTGCTTTTGTAATCGGTGTAATTCTGAATGTCTGTGTATATGTCTGGCCTTTCTGCAAAATGTACTGTCCTAAAGGTCCAGGACCGCAACTTGCATTTCCAAGTCCTCTCTGTGCCGTACCTACGCTCAGAACAACATCTTTTGTCTTAGGAACCTGATATGGGTGTCCAAAATCATTCCATACTTTGTGAATGTCTTCTGAAGTATAGTGCAATGCACTCATGTTCATTGTATCTTCTGCGGCAACCATAATACCTTTGCCGTTTTCACCTTTTGTCAGTGTAGCCCATCTTACGTCACTTCTGTTGCCGTTTTCCTGCGGTCTTACATATTTGTCTTCAAACATGTTTTCAACAGTATCTTTGTAAATGCTTACTCTTGCTCCGATCTTTCTGTCCACATAGTTTTCCTGTGGTCCTCTTCCGTAATAAGTAACATTTTCATATCCTTCCGGCACAACCATTCTCATACCTACCTGAGCAATATCGCCTATCGCACTGCTGTTTGAAGGAGTGAAACTGTTTGTCACAACAATATCTCCGTTAGCATAAATCTGATAGTCGATTACATTCGGAGAATCAATGCCTTCAATTGTTCCTTCCACATGAACATTGACTACTTTATCCTTTGTTTCAACTTTACAGTCTGTTACTTTGAAGTTTGCCGCTGCATTTTTCATTGCATCTGTAAAGTTAGGGTCATTGCTTATTCTTGCTCTCCAGTAGTCCGGTTTCGGTCCGTCTTTCAACAGAACCTCGTCGTTTACCGTATAGTTTGTGATGTATCCCGTTGTCTTGTCGATTGTTACAGAGAATTTATCTCCGTCTTTTTCACTTCCGCTAAGAACAAGGTTTTTCTCACCGTCTTCTACTTTAATGTTATCTGCATCTTCCACATCGATGGTAGGACGTGCCGTTTCGTTTTCATAAGAAAGCTGTAACTGCTCGAATGCAATCTCGCTTCCCTTCTTTCCGCCGTATGCTCCTGCCCAATCCTGATTTTCTTTTAGTGTTGCGTTAAATTCCAAAATATAGTCAGAGCCTTCCACCGCTTTAATTTCAGGGAAATCTTTTAATTCGATAACTTTCTCTGCTCCGGCTTCGACGTCTTTCTCTTCGTCAGAGAGTGTGCCTTCTTTTACAATACCGTTATCTTTCAATAACTTCCATGTAATATCATATTTCTTTAAGTTTGTATTTAAAAATTCATTTACAATACGAACTTTTCCGTCTTTTGCTTCTCCATCATCATAGAAAGAAATTTCCTGATGTACTTTCTTTACTTCGTACAACTCAGGTGAAGGAGTTCTGTCCGCATTCATCAGACCGTTACAGCAGAAATCTCTGTCTGTTACTTTCTCGCCCCAGTCTCCGCCATATCCGAAGAAAGTAGTTCCTTCCGGATAGTCAGTTCCCTCTGCGACAATCTGATCATCTTTGAAGTCCATAGAATATACAACTTCACTGTCTTTCGGCTGATAATCCGGATTTGGATTTGCCACGTTTAAAACGCGAACGCCGTCAATCAGACCGTTAAACTGTCTTCCTGAATATTCAGGGTCTTCTCCGATACCGATTTTAAATGGTTCGGTATCTACTTTTTCTCCCTTGGTAACATCTTTTTCACCAATTTTTGTGCCGTCTACATATAAGGTATATTTTCCATTCTCGTATGTTCCGGCAACGTATGTCCACTTGCCAATCTTATCTTTCGGGAATGGCGCTGTCAGTGTTCCTGCGCTCCAGCCGTCAACGAAAAATTCAATTTTGTCATCTGCTCTCGTAATCTTCAAATTATAACCGGAGTCGCCTTTGGCTATAATCGCCTGATCACTTCCTGTTCCGCCGTTGTATTTTACCCATGCACCCAGTGTGATTGCTTTGCTGTTCGCTGATTTATTCGGAACAAGTACATAGCCGTCAAGCGCTTTGTCTTTCTGTCCGTCTGTCAATGTTCCTTTAATTGCAGATTTCGTTCCATCATCATTTTTTACATAGTAGTCTGTCTTGTTGACTGCATTTGTCAAAATAGACTGGTCCATCCAATCCCAAATAAATCCGCCCTGTGCGTTGTCATATTTTCTGAATACGTCCCAGTATTCTTTGAAGTTACCAAGTCCGTTTCCCATGGAATGTGCGTACTCAGATTGAATGTACGGCGCTTTGTTATTTGTATTTGTAACATGTCCTTCCACAGAAGATACACCCCAGTACTGTGAAGAGTAGATATCTACCATAGAATTTTCACGGTCGCCTTTTGTATAACGGTTATCACGTTCATATTTTCTCAGTCTGGACGGGTCTCTCTTTAAAATCCATTTTGTTGAATTATTGAAACAATAGTTTTCGTCCATTGTGTGGTCTTTATATGTGGATTCGTTTCCAAGTGACCAGATTACAACTGAAGCATGGTTTTTATCACGCTCTACCATGTTTATTGTTCTGTCCATGACAGACGCATTCCATACCGGTGCACCAGACGGTATATCCGCACCGTTTTCAAAAGAACCCTTGTGGGATTCAATGTTCGCCTCATCACACATCATCAGTCCGAGTTCATCTGCCAGCGCATAAGTATACGGGTGATTCGGATAATGCGAAGTACGGATTGCATTTACGTTAAACTGTTTCATCGTCATTAAGTCTGTGCGAATGTCCTCTTTTGTAAGTGCACGTCCGTCCACGTTATCTGTCTCGTGACGGTTTGTTCCTCGGAACATAATTTTCTTGCCGTTAATCTGTGCCTGTTCCTGTCCTTCTTCGTTGATGTCCACCTTGTCGATTTCACGGAAACCAACTCTCTGACATGTAGTTTCAATTACTTTTCCGTCTTCATCTACAAGTTGAATTAAGAGACGGTATAAATTAGGTGTATCTGCAAACCATTTCTTTGGATTTACCACTTCTTTAGAACCGGAACCTCTCTGGCCTTTATCGTCAGCGCTTTCCTCAACTGTCGCTTTTCCCGCTTTTACATCCACATCGAAAGAAAGTGGAGAATCCCAAACTTTCTTATCACTGTCCATCTCGTACAAATCTGCCTTAACGGTATATTTACCCGAAACATTTTTATCGAGACTTCTAATATCAGCGTCCAATGTCAATGTTGCATTTTCATAGTTCTCATCAAGGTCTGTCTTTACAAAGTAATCACGGATTTCTACTTTGTCTTTAGAATATAAATACACATCTCTGAAAATACCGCTCAGACGAATGAAGTCCTGATTTTCAAGATAACTTCCCGTTGACCAGCGGTATACTTCCACTGCGATTGTGTTTTCTCCCTCTTTCAGGTAATCTGTGATGTTAAATTCATCTGCCGTATAACTGTCCTCGGCATATCCCACTCTCTCTCCATTTACATAGAGATAGAATGCGGATTCCACACCCTGGAAGGATACGAAAACTTCACGTCCGTCCCAATCTGCCGGAATCTCAAATGTTCTTTTGTACTGTCCGACACTGTTTTTCACTGTCGGCGCAACAGGTTTGTTCTTTCCGTTTGTGTTATATTCAACTTTCTCATAGTTTGCCCACGGATATGTTTGGTTTACATAAATTGGTTTGTCGTATTTAAAATTGCCTTTCTCATCTTTTTGAGTCTGGATATTGCTTGGAACCTGAATCTTATCCCAGCCTTCCGTGTTCCAATCTTCCTTATAATTCTTTGCGTCTTCCCCTCTCTTTGTATTTAACCTGTCGGCAGGTTTCTCCGCATACTTAAAGTTCCATTCACCGTTCAGTGTCTTGTACCACTTAGAACCTGTCTCGTCTACATTGTCCAAGGCAGATTTTTCATTTTTCAAAGCCTTCTCTGCAGATTCATAAGGTGTAAATGTCGCTCTTGCGGCTTCACGGTTGACTTCCACCGTTTCAATTTGGTCGTACCACTCTTCACCTGCAAATTGCTTATACGCTGCTTTTGCCTCTAATTCCAGTCCGTCCATACCAAGCACCGGAGTAACAACTAACGCGCCTGACAAAAGTAATGACACGAGCCGATTCCTTTTCTTCATTTCCTTCTCCTCCTTTTTGTTAATAATGTACACTTTTTCAAACCAAACACAGACCTTTTTAGTAATTCTAATACTTTTCCTTGAAAATTTCTATAGTATTATGAAATTTTTATAATAAATTTCATGATTTTAAATTTTTTTCCGTTTTTTTCGACAAAAAAACAGAGTTACAACACTTGTAACTCCGTTTTTGTCTATCACTCTATTCCTTTAGTATAAATGACATGCCACAAAATGATTTGGTCTTACCTCTTTCAACTCCGGCGATGTCGTTCTGCAGGCTTCTGTCGCTTTCGGACAACGTCCGGCAAACGGACAGCCTGGTTTAGGGTTGATTGGACTCGGTACGTCCCCCGATAAAAGTTTTCTTTCTTTTAAAGATTCTTTTTCAGGATCCGGTATCGGTACCGCGTCCAATAACGCCTGACTATATGGGTGCAACGTGTGCTCGTAGATTTCATCACTATCCGCGAGTTCCACGAGGTTGCCTAAATACATAACGGCAATTCTGTCCGAAATATATTTTACAATGTTCAGGTCGTGGGCAATAAACATATATGTAAACCCATGTTCTTCCTGAAGATTTTTTAACAAGTTAATAATCTGGCTCTGAATAGAAACATCGAGAGCGGAAATCGGTTCATCACAAACGATAAATTCCGGCTCAACTGCCAAAGCACGGGCGATACCGATACGCTGTCTCTGTCCGCCTGAGAATTCGTGAGGAAAACGGTTTGCGTGTTCTCTGTTAAGCCCTACTGTTTCAAGTAATTCGTATACACGCTCACGACGTTTCTCTTTGTCATACATATTGTGAATTTCCATACCTTCTTCAATGATACTTCCCACCGTCATACGAGGATTCAATGAAGCATATGGGTCCTGGAAAATAATCTGTGCTTTTTTGGAATATTCATAACGGTCCTTTGTCTTCTTTAAGTTTACTTCCTCACCGTTATAAGTAATCTTTCCTGAAGTAGCATTATATATCCCCATTACCGTACGTCCAAGTGTAGATTTTCCACAACCTGATTCACCTACGACACCGAGTGTTTCTCCTTTATAAATATCCATGTTTACGTTGTTTACCGCAACCAATGTCTGTTTACGTCCCACATGGAAATGTTTTGATACGTTTTCTAGTGTGATTAATTTCTCCATTGCTAATTTTCCTCCTTTTTACCTGGAAAATCCGGGTGCAGACGCCAGCATGAAGCCTTGTGTCCTTCGCCTACTTCAAATACAGGAGGCTGATTTTTCTTACAAATCTTCATACATTTTTCACAACGGCTTGCAAACGCACAACCCTGTGGCGGAGCATATAAATCCGGTGGTGTTCCCGGAATGGAAACAAGTTGCTCATCTTTCTTTGTATCTACCGTAGGAAGACTCTTTAACAACGCTTCTGTATATGGGTGAGCATAGCGATAGAAAATATCACTTACCGTTCCCTCTTCCACTACTTTACCTGCATACATAACAGACACTCTGTCAGCCAGATTTGCCACAACCCCCAAGTCATGTGTGATGAGGATAACCGCTGTCTTCGTCTCTTTTCCTAACTCTGCAAGCAATTTCATAATCTGAGCCTGAATTGTTACGTCCAACGCTGTCGTAGGCTCATCGGCAATAAGTAACTTTGGTTTGCAGGCCAAAGCCATCGCTATCATGGCACGCTGACGCATACCACCTGAGAACTCATGCGGATACTGGTTTACACGTTCTTCCGCATTCGGAATCTGTACCATGTTAAGCAGTTTGATTGCTTCCGCTTTTTCTTCTTCTCTTGAAATCTTTTTATGTTTTTTTAACGTTTCCGTCAACTGTTTTCCAACTTTCATCGTCGGATTCAGACATGTCATCGGATCCTGGAAAATCATACTGACTAACTGTCCGCGAATTTCCTGCATTTCTTTTTCACTCATTGCGACAATATCTTTTCCGCATAAGTCGATGCTTCCCTCTTTAATTCTTGCAGGAGGCATAGGATTTAATTTCATAATTGTCTGTGCAGTTACACTTTTACCGCAACCACTTTCCCCTACGACTGCCAGCACTTCCCCTTCATCTACATGAAGGGAAACGCCTCTGACTGCATGAACTTCACCTGCATATGTATCAAAGGAAACATGCAAATCTTCTATATTTAAAATACGTTCCATTTCTAGTTACCTCCTTAATTTAGGGTCGAATGCATCTCTTAACTGGTCACCCAGCAAGTTGAAAGAAAGCATTGTAATACAGATGAATACCGCTGGTACAACCAAAAGACTCGGATACATCTGGAATGTCAAAATACCATCGTTTGCCATAATTCCCCATGAAGCCTTCGGCGGTGCAATACCAAGACCTAACATAGACAGGAAGGCTTCCGTAAAGATAACTGAAGGAATATCCAATGTAATGTTTACGATAATAACACTTAAAATGTTCGGCACTAAATGTTTAGAAATAATTCTTGCCGGTTTCGCTCCCATTGATTTGGCAGCAATAACAAATTCCTGTTCTCCGAGACTGACTACCTGCCCACGAACAAGCCTTGCCATACCGGTCCACCCCGTCAGAGAGTAGGCAACAATAATCGTTCCAATTCCTCGAGGTAATACCGTCATCAAAAGAATAACGATAATCAAATATGGAATACCACTGATAATCTCCACAATACGCATCATCACGTTATCAATTGCTCCTCCGAAGTAACCGGAAATACCACCATAAATAACACCGATGAAACAGTCGATCAATGCTACAACAATAGCAACTGTCAGGGAAACTCTCGCCCCCATCCACGCACGTACAAATACGTCACGTCCAAGTGCATCTGTTCCGAAAATGTGCATCTGGCCTGTTACAGGGTCTTCGCTCATCATTGGCTGATTTGCGAACGCAACGTTCTGTGATGAATAATCAAACGGACTAATCATTGGGATAAAAATAGCCCCAAGTAATAATAGTATCAAAAGGATAAGACAGACAACTGCCACCTTACTTTTCTTCACACGGTTAAACGCGTCTTTCCAAAAACTAACAGATGGACGTGCAATGGATTCCATACTCGTTGCATCTGCCCCAATATGTTCAAATGCTTCTGCGGGAATTGTTCCGCTTACATCATATGCTTTTCTCGGCATCTGTGCTACTTCCAATGCCTTTTCTTTTTTCAATCTCATTGTACTACTCCTTTCCACCAGTTAATTTTACTCTCGGGTCAATGAAACCGTAAATTAAGTCTACGACAAGGTTTGCCAAAATTAAGAATGAACCATAGAAAATCGTAGTACCGGCAATAACCGGGTAGTTATTTGTCTGCACACACTGTACAAAGTATTTTCCAAGACCTGGAATGGCAAAAATATTTTCTGCAACGAACGCACCTGTTAAAACTGCTGCAACCAATGGTCCCATTACCGTGATGACAGGCATGATTGCATTACGAACTGCATGTTTCCAAATAATCGCTCTCTGGCTTAACCCTTTTGCTTTTGCCGTTTTAATATAATCTGAATTTAATACATCAAGCATACTTGTACGCATCAGACGGCTTATGGTCGCCATCGAACCGAACGCCAGCGCGAAAGCCGGAAGGATTTTAGCATTTGCCGATTCCCAACCCATGATTGCGAACACTTCCACACCTGTTGCCTGATATAATTTTAATCCTAAGAAATACTGTAATATTGAACCGATAATAAATGACGGAACTGACACACCTACAAGTGCAAAGAACATTGAAGCGCTGTCCCAAACCGTTCCTCTTTTTACTGCTGCAACTACTCCAAGTAAAATACCGAGAATAAATGCAAAAATCAAAGCACGCATACCAAGTTCAAACGATACAGGGAATGCCTGTGCAATAATATCCGTAACCTGACGTCCGTCAGGAAGAGAAACTCCTAAGTCTCCTTTAAATACATTTCCTAAGTAAATAAAAAACTGAACAATTACCGGTTTATCCAAACCATACTTTTCAAATAACGCTGCTTTTGTTACTTCCGGAATCGCCTTTCCACCTGAGAACGGGTCCCCCGGTAACATATGCATCAATGTAAATGTGAATCCAATCAGAACAATAACTGTAATGAACGAATATACAATTCTTTTTAATATAAATTTAACCCGATTCGACACCTGATTCATCTCCTTATCTTTTTCTTATTGCTTATGTAAGGTACAAAGTATTTTCCTGTACCTTTCTATTGCCGTTCTTTGTACTTTACATAAGCAACAGGAAGAACTCTCATTGTTCTTCATGTCACTTTGATAACCGCCATAAGTGTACAGGTACGGCTTTTTCGGAATAAAGAGGAGTTGTTCGGAACAACTCCCTCTTTTTTCCTATCCTATATTCACTTCCGTAAGATTATTTAATCTTAGCACCATCTGTAAAGTCGAATTCCTGGAATCCTGTACGAGTCATTCCTTCAAGTTTATCAGATACTGCATATGTTACTGACTGGAAGTATAATGGGAAGATTGCTGCGTCTTCCTGGCATACTAATTTTTCTGCTGTCATTAACATTTCCTGACGTTTTACTTTATCAACTTCTTTAGTTGCATCTGCGATTAATTTATCATATTCAGGATTTGAATATTTACCGTAGTTGTTACCATTTCCTGTTGCAAACATATCTAAGTATGTCATTGGGTCGTTGTAGTCCGGTGACCAACCTGCGAAAACAATATCAAATTCACCTGCGTCCATTGCTGATAATTTTGCTTTGAATGGCATTGGTGTGATTTCTACCTGAATTCCTAATGCTTTTTTCCACTGTTCCTGATAGAATGCTGCTTCTTTCTGTGCTCCTGCACTGTCTTCTGTTAAGAATGAAATCTTGAACTGATCTGCTGTCATTCCGATTTCTTTTAATCCTTCGTCGAATAACTGTTTTGCTTTTTCTGTATTGTATTCTGTGATGTCACCAAGTGTCTTAGCGTAACTGTTTCCATCTGCACCTGCGATAGATGTTGGTACGATACCTGTTGCAGGTTCAGCACCTGTTTTGATTACGTTCTTGCAAAGAGATTCTGTATCGATTGCCATTCCAAGTGCCTGACGGATTTTTGCATTGCTTAATTCTTTTTTCTTTGTGTTGAACTGGAAGTACCAGTTGCTGTTATCAACATATGTTGTTAAGTTCATGCCTTCTTTTTTAGCCTGTTCCATTTGTTCTCCAGTGATGTTGATACTGTCAATCTGACCTGCTTTAAATGCGTTCATACGAGCATTTGAATCTTTTAACATTAAGTATTTAACTTTTGGAATGCTTACTTCTGACGCATTGTAGTGGTCTTCATTTTTTGCTAATGTTACATGATCGTCATGTACCCATTCTTCTATTTTGTAAGCACCGTTTGTAACGACTTTATCTGCATCTTTTGCGTATTTGTCAGCACCGATTTCTTCGTATGCTTTCTGGTTCAAAGGATAGAAAGATGAGAATGAGAATAAGTGTAATGCATATGGGATTGGGTTAACAAATGTTACTTCCAATGTGTAATCATCTAATGCTTTTACTCCTAATTCTGAAGGATCTTTCTTACCGTCAAATACGTCCTGACCATTCAATAAGTTCTGATATACGATGAATCCGTATACTGAACCGGTTTCTTTTTTAGAAATTGTCTGATATGCGAATACGAAGTCGTGTGCTGTTACAGGTTCTCCGTTAGACCATTTCGCATCTTTTCTGATTTTCATTGTGTAAGTTTTTCCGTCTTCACTTACCTTTGTATCTTCTGCAAGGTCAGGTACCGGTTTATCATCTTTGTCAAGTTTGTATAAACCTGAGATAACCATTCTTAAGATGTTTCCTGAAGGTACATCAGATGTTTTAATAGAGTTTAACTCTGCCGGTTCTGTTCTTAAGTCAACAGTTACCATATCTTTGTCTTTTGTTCCAGGAAAACTTCCTGCTGTCTTGGAGTCTCCCCCTTTGTTTCCACCGCCACAGGCAACAACTGAGAGTGCCATTGCACCTGCGAGGCATAATGCTACAAGTTTTTTCATTTTCATAATTTTCTCCTCCTTTTTTCCTTTACCTCTTTAAAGTGGCATTATAGTAGAACTTCAACGAGAAGTCAAGTGAAATCGCGAAAGTTTTTTATTTTTTTACCACTTTGTGAACTACAATGTATTTTTATTCATTTTTAATGTATTTTATAACACAGTATATGATAAGTCAATAGTTCACATTCATATTTATAAAATCAATCAGAAAGACCTACTCAGGAGTGAAAATTCGCTTTTATTTTTTCACGCACAAAAAAGACGCCTGAGAAATAATTTTCTCAAGCGCCTCTTTAAGACAGAAATTATTTTAAGTTAACTTCTGCTCCTTCAGCTTCTAATTTTGTTTTGATTTCTTCAGCTTCTGCTTTAGTAACACCTTCTTTAAGTACTTTTGGTGCTCCGTCTACAACTTCTTTAGCTTCTTTTAATCCAAGTCCTGTGATTTCACGAACAACTTTGATTACTTTAACTTTAGAAGCACCTGCAGATACTAATTCAACGTCAAATTCGTCTTTTTCTTCTGCTGCGCCTGCTGCATCTCCACCTGCTGCTGCAACTACTACACCTGCTGCTGCAGATACACCGAATTCTTCTTCACATGCTTTTACTAATTCATTTAATTCTAATACTGATAATTCTTTGATTGCTTCAATCATTTCAGCTGTTGTTAATTTTGCCATTTGATTTTCCTCCACTAATTCTTATTTTCTTTAAAATTTTTGATTACTCCTCAACCGGAGCCTCTGCTGCTTCTTCAGCCGGAGTTTCTACTGCCTCTCCGTCCTGTTCAGCGATTTGTTTAATAACACGAGCAAAGTTTGTAATTGGTGACTGGATACTTCCAAGTAATTTTGAAAGTAATTCTTCTCTTGAAGGGATCTTTGATAATTCCTGAATACCGGCAACATCATAAACCGCTCCTTCAACAACCCCACCTTTTACTTCTAACGCTTTAGCGTCTTTTGCAAATTTGCAAAGAATTCTTGCCGGCGCTGTTGCATCGTCTTTAGAAATTGCTAAAGCACTTGGTCCTTCTAAGTATTCTTCAAGACCTGCAAATTCAGTTCCTTCAAAAGCTCTTTTCATCATTGTGTTTTTGCAAACTTTGTAGATAACACCTGCTTCTCTCAACTGTTTACGTAATTCTGTATCTTCTGCTACAGTTAAACCACGATAGTCAACTAATACTGCTGACTGAGCACCTGCGATGTCTTCTGCGATTGCCTGTACGATTGGTTGTTTTAATTCAACTTTTGCCACGAATGGTGCACCTCCTTATAGATTTTGTTTGCACCGCCGATAATAAAAAAATCTCTTCGTCCTCAGACAAAGAGATTGCGTAAATTCAATGTTAGAATTCATATCTCCTCGGTAGGCGTTCTCAACTTATGCCTTACGGCACCTACTGTCTTCGGCAGTTACTATAATAATTTAACATATTTTTTTACCAATGTCAACCACTGAAGATAATTTTCTTGACTTTATTTTCGCTTTATATTACACTTGAACATATTTTCAGAGAAAGTATGTTTCTTAAGTGAATATCCCCCTTTATCATGCTATCGCTCTGGATAACAAAAATTAAGGAGGACAATATGATGTTAAATCAATTTTTATCAAGTCTGAATGACTTTCTTTACAGTTACATTTTAATTTTTCTGCTTGTCATAGCAGGTCTTTATTTTTCTTTTCGTACAAAATTTGTACAATTCCGATTATTCAAAGATGCTCTTCACGCTCTTAAGGAAAAATCGGAAAACAGTGGAAGTAAAAAGTCTGTATCGTCTTTTCAGGCACTTATGATTTCCACCGCCTCCCGCGTCGGAACAGGGAATATTGCCGGAATCGCAACCGCTATTGTCGCGGGAGGTCCGGGCGCCGTATTCTGGATGTGGGTTATGGCACTCATCGGCGGAGCGTCCGCATTTGTGGAAAGCACGCTGGCACAGGTTTATAAGGTAAAAGACGGCAAAGATTTCCGAGGCGGCCCTTCTTATTACATCGAACAGGCGCTGGGAAAACGATGGCTGGGCGTATTATTTTCCATACTGCTTATCGCATGTTTTGCCTACGGGTTCAACGGCCTGCAGACATACAACATGTCTTCTGCTTTAGAGTATTACATTCCAAATTACAACGAAAGCATTTTGCCCGCAGTTGTCGGATTGGTAATCGCTCTTGCCACTGCCTTTGTTATTTTCGGCGGGGTACACCGCATCAGTTTTATCACTTCCGTTGTCGTGCCGATCATGGCAGGAATTTATATTCTTATGGGAATTGTGATTACACTGATGAATTTTAATCAGATTCCGGAAATGTTCTCTCAGATTTTGGAAGGTGCATTTAATTTCAAGGCAATTTTCGGGGGATTTGCCGGAAGTACCATTCTAATCGGGATTAAACGGGGACTTTTCTCAAACGAGGCCGGTATGGGAAGCGCTCCAAACGCCTCTGCCACCGCATCGGTTTCACACCCTGTAAAACAGGGAATGGTGCAGGTTATTTCCGTGTTCATCGACACACTTCTAATCTGTACGACAACCGCTTTCATTTTACTTCTCGCAAATGTTGAGGGAGCAGCGGGGAAATTAGACGGCATTCCTTATGTGCAGGCGGCTCTTCAGGCAAATGTAGGGGAAATCGGTATACACTTTATTACCTTTTCCATTTTCGCTTTTGCATTTACAAGTTTGATTGGAAATTATTATTACGCAGAATCAAATATTCTTTTTATTAAAGACAACAAAATTTTGTTAAACCTTTTCCGTGTATCCTGCTTAGTTGCAATCTTTCTCGGTGCACAGGCGGACTTCGGCACTGTTTGGAATCTCGCAGATGTGCTGATGGGATTCATGGCAATTGAAAACATTCTCGTCATCTTTGTACTTGGCGGTATTTCCTTCAAAGTACTTGACGATTATATGCGACAGAAAAAACAGGGATTGAATCCGGTGTTTAAGGCTGAGAATATCGGGCTGAAGAATACGGATTGCTGGAAATAATGTGAAAAAACTGTGAAAGGGGACGTAGTAAAATGAGAGTATGAAACTTT